>NZ_CM001024.1:2222685-2424361 GCF_000160775.2 Aeromicrobium marinum DSM 15272
CCGAGCCCTGGTACCCGCCGCTGCGGGGACCCCGCTGGCGGGCCGGCGGCGGGCCGTCGTCCACCCGCAGGTCGATGCGCTTGCCCGAGATCCGGGTGTCGGCCAACGCGTCGAACACCGCGTCGGGCAGGTCGGCCGGCAGCTCGACGACGGCGTGCTCGACACCGATCGTGATCTTGCCGAAGTCGGTGCGCCGCAGCCCGCCCTCGTTGGCCATCGCCCCCACGATGGCCGAAGGGCCGATGCGGTGCCGCTTGCCGACGGCCAGCCGGTACCGGCGCCACCCCTCGGGGGCCTCCTGCCCGGCCTGCTCCTGGACGTCACGACGAGGACGGTCGTCCCGCTCGGTCCGCTCCCGCTTCGGCCGCTCCTTGACCGGCGGGTCGGGCCGCAGGAAGAACTCCTTGTCGTCGGTGTTCATCACCGCCAGCGCGGCGGCCACGTCGGTCATGTCGACCTCGTGCGCGGCAGCGTACTCCTCGACGAGCCGGCGGAACGGGTGGAACTGCGGCGACCCCAGGCTCTCGGTGATGGCGGCGGCGAAGCGCTCCGACCGCTGCGTGTTGACCTCCTCGGCGCTCGGGACGCTCATCTCCTCGACCGGCCGGCCCGACACCTTCTCGATCGCCGAGAGCATCCGCCGTTCACGGGGGGTGACGAACAGGACGGCCTCGCCGGAGCGACCCGCCCGGCCCGTGCGCCCGATGCGGTGCACGTAGGACTCGGCGTCGTGCGGGATGTCGTGGTTGATCACGTGGGTGATGCGGTCGACGTCGAGCCCTCGGGCCGCGACGTCGGTCGCCACGAGGATGTCGAGGCTGCCGCCCTTGAGCTGGCCCACGATGCGCTCACGCTGCGCCTGCACGAGGTCGCCGTTCAGGGCTGCCGCATCGAAGCCCCGCGACCGCAGCTTCTCGGCGAGCTCCTCGGTGGCCTGCTTGGTGCGGACGAAGATGATCATCCCGTCGCCGTTCTCGACCTCCAGCAGGCGGGTGAGCGCGTCGAACTTGCCGTGGTGCGGCACCGAGATCCAGCGCTGACGCACCGTCGTGGTCGACCGGGTGGCAGCCGGCGTCGCCACGTCGACCGGGTCGTTGAGGTACTTCTTGGCGAGGCGTCGGATCGCCGGGGGCATCGTGGCCGAGAACAGCGCGACCTGCTTGTCCTCGGGGGTGTCGGCCAGGATCCGCTCGACGTCCTCGGCGAACCCCATCGTCAGCATCTCGTCGGCCTCGTCGAGCACGAGGTGGTCGAGGCCGGACAGCTCGAGGCTGCCGCGGTCGAGGTGGTCGATGACACGACCGGGCGTGCCCACGACCACGTGCGCGCCCCGCTGCAACCCACGCAGCTGGGCCGCGTAGCCCTGGCCGCCGTAGACCGGCAGGATGCGCAGACCCGGCGTGCGGGCGGCGTAGGTGGCGAAGGCGTCGCTGACCTGCAGCGCCAGCTCACGCGTGGGGGCGAGGATCAGGGCCTGCGTCTCGGCGCGGTCGGGGTCGAGCCGCTCGAGGATCGGCAGCGCGAAGGCGGCCGTCTTGCCCGTGCCGGTCTGCGCCAGGCCGACCACGTCGCGTCCGTCGAGCAACGGCCCGATGGCCTGCGCCTGGATGGGGGTCGGGGTCTCGTAGCCGAGGCCGGCGAGGACCGCCACGAGGGCGTCCCCCAGGCCGAGGTCGGCGAAGGACGGGACGGACTCGCTCATCAGAACTCCTGGGGTACGGCGACGGCCAGCGGCGACGGCAGCGTGGATGCACACCGACCCTCTCGGCATACCGTAGTGTTTGGCCGGCGGGAGGCCCAGCACAGGGGAGGATCAGTTGCGGACGACACTCGGCGCGATCGCCGGACGATGGACGTCAATTCTACTCATCACCGCCCTGACCGTGGCCGTGGTGGCCGCGGTCGCGGCCGTCGTGCCGCGGCAGTACACCGCCTCCACCGACCTGCTGCTGCTGCAGGTCGACGAGGCCGGGTCCGCCGGGTCCCCCGGTGAGCGGGCCATCGCCTCCTACGCCGCCGTGCTGGAGGGCAGGACCCTGATCGGGTCGACCGAGGGCGCCACCGACGTCGAGGTCCGTGCGACCCCTCGCGAGGGGGCCGACGTCATCCGGCTCGACGTCCGGGCCGACACCGCGCGCGAGGCGGCTGCGGCCGCCACCGCCCTGGGCAACCGGTTCGCCGCCTGGTTGGACCTCGAGCAGCCCGAGGCAGGGCCGCAGGTCTCCTCGCAGGTGATCTCCCCCGCCGGGGCGCCGGACTCCCCCAGCCGTCCCGACTGGCCCACGTGGCTCGCGATCGCGACCGTCGTCGGGCTCGTGGTCGGATCCGTCCGCGCCGTCTTCCGCGGCGTCCCGCCCGGCGTCGTCGACACCTCGGCCCAGGCCAAGGAGATCCTCGGGGCTCCGGTGCTCGCCAGCGTCGCCACCGACCCGGACGTGCGGACCCGTCCGCTGCTGTCCGACCTCGAGCCGCACCACCCCCGTCACGAGGCGCTGCGGATCCTCCGCACGAACCTGCAGTTCCTCGACGTCGACCAGGCCCAGCAGGTCATCACGGTGACCAGCGCCCTGCCGGGCGACGGCAAGACCACCACGACCTGCGCGTTGGCGCAGGCGATCGCCGAGACCGGCCGCAGCGTCGTGGTCGTCGAGGGCGACCTGCGACGTCCCCGCCTGGCCGAGATGTTCGGCATCGAGCGCACGGTCGGGCTCACCACCGCCCTGGTCGGCAGGATCCCGATCGACGAGGCCGTGCAGGCCAGCGGCACTCCGGGGCTGGACGTCCTGACCAGCGGCGCCCTGCCGCCCAACCCCACCGAGATCCTGCAGACCACGGCCATGGCCCGCCTGGTCGACGGCCTGAGGGACCGCTACGACGTGGTGCTCATCGACGCGCCCCCGCTGCTGCCGGTCAGCGACGCCGCCCTGCTCGCGGCCCTGTCGGACGGGGCGATCGTCCTGGTCCGGCACGGCCGGACGCGCGCCGACGAGCTCGAGCTGGCGGCCGAGCGGCTCCGGGCCGTCGACGCCACGGTACTCGGCACCGTCCTCACGATGACGCCGCGCCGCGAGGCCCGGCGGTACGGCTACGGACCGGAGGGTTCGACCTCGTCACGGCAGCGCGGCACCCGGCGCGCCGCCCGCTGACGAGCCACCCACCCCGACGAGGGCGTTGAGCCGCGCGGCGATCGTGGAGCACGCCCGGTCGATCTCGTCCGCGGTGTCCCGGTGCACCTGGGGGCTGCGCCGGTAGGGGTCCTGGATGTCCAGGACGGAGCCGGCGCTGCCGCGCAGACGGGCCGCCTCCGCCACCAGGGCCGGTGGCGAGTCCGCGTCGACGGTGTCGACCAGGTCGGCGAACTCCAACAGGGTGAAGCTGCGCCGCAGCGCCAGGGGGCTGTGCTCGAGCACGGCCGAGCGGTGCTCGCGGGTGGCGGTCAGCACGAGGTTGGCCGACCCCACCAGGTAGCCGTCGATGGGGTGGGACTCGAACCCGGTCGGGTCGTGGCCGAGCCGCATGAGCTCCATGGCCGCCATCGCGTCCATGGGCGACCGGTCCCATCCCCGCACCCCGGCGCTCGCGACCTCGAAGTGCCGGGGGTCCAGCCGGGAGCGCAGCAGCACCTCCATGATCGGCGAGCGGCAGATGTTCGCGGTGCACACCGCCAGGACCGTGAACCGCCGCGTCACCTCAGCCACCGAGCCGCGGACGCACGTGCAGGCCGATCTCGGGATCGACCAGCACCTCCTGGGAGGCGGGCACCCCGTCGGCGGTGAGCACCAGCGTCGGGTCGACGTTGCGTTTGACCACACCGAGGGCGACAGGACCGAGCTCGTGGTGGCGGGCCGAGGTGCCGATGGCGCCCACCCGGGTGCCGGCCGGGTCGAGCAGGTCCGTCCCGACCGGCGGCAGGTGGTCGACCGAGCCGTCGAGGTGCAGCCGGACGAGGCGGCGCGGCGGTCGGCCGAGCGTGTGCACGCGCGCGACGGTCTCCTGACCGCGGTAGCAGCCCTTGTCGAGGTGCACGGCGCTGCCGAGCAGGCCGAGCTCGTTGGGGATGGCCCGTTCGTCGGTGTCCAGACCGATGCGTGGCCGACCCGCCTCGATGCGCAGCGCCTCCCACGCCCACGACCCGACGGGGTCGCCGAGCACGGCCGGCAGCGACGCCAGGTCGGCCCGCGGGCGGACCTCCCAGGCCAGGCCGGGCAGACCGATGACGGCCCACTGGTCGGTGGCGAGGGTGACCTCGACCCTGGACATGAAGCGCATGCGGTCGAGGAACTCCACCAGGGGAGCGCCGGCGCCCGGCTCGGTGTGCACCGTGAAGGTCGCGCCGTCGTCGACGCCGGTGAAGGCGTGCTCGATCCGGCCCTGCGGCGACAGCAGCAGGACGTCGGTGGGCCGGCCCGGAGGCAGGTCCAGCAGGTACTGGGTCGTGAGGGCGTGCAACCAGGTCAGGCGGTCCGGGCCGGCCACGGTGACGACGTCCCGGTGTGAGAGGTCGACGAAGGTGCCGCCGGCGAGCAGGGTGCGCTGCTCGGCGACGATCGACCCGTAGTGCGCGGCCACGGCGGCGTCGGGGGCGTCGGCCGCCACCGCTCCGGGCAGGTCCAGCAGCGGCGAACGGCGCTCGGTGGACTCAGACACGCTCGAGCTTCCCCCACAGGTGGGACTGCATCTCCTCGCCACCGGCCGCCATGTCGTAGGCGTACATGAGGGCACCCTCGACCAACCCGTACATGCGCTGGCCCGCGGTGTACTCCTTGGCGGTGGTGGTGCGGGCGACGAGATCGGTGGTCATCGTGATGCGCGGACCGTCGACGACGCCGTACCAGACCTCGGCGTAGCCGGTGGGATGCGCCAGTACCATCTCGACCCCGTCGGTGACCGGCCGGAGGAACCCGGTCTCCAGTGCCCCGGGACGGATCCGCTCGCCGGCGTCGTCGGTGATCCACGACCGGCTGAAGTAGTGCAGGAACGGCCGGGTGTCATGGGCGAACACGACGTCCTGCTCGAACCCGAAGGCATCGATGCCGGGGTAGTCGCCGCGGCCGTTGCCGTGCCACGTGCCGAGCAGCCACGCCATCGGCACGAGATCCGGGTGCAGGTCGGACGGGATCTCGAAGGCCATGCCTCCAGCCTACCGGCCGACCCGGGCCCGACCGGCGTGAGAGGCGTCCCACCGCCGACACCGACGTCGTGCGATGGTGGCCCCGTGCGAGCAGTGGTGCAGCGGGTGACCAGGGCCGGGGTCGTCGTCGACGGGACCGAGGTGGGGGCCATCGGTCCCGGCCTCGTGGTCCTGCTGGGCGTCACGCACGACGACACCCCCGAGCTCGCCGACCGCCTGGCGGCCAAGGTGCACTCCCTGCGGATCCTGCGCGGGGAGACCTCGTTGGCCGACGGAGCCGGCTCCGCGCTGGTCGTCAGCCAGTTCACCCTCTACGGCGACACGCGCAAGGGCCGCCGGCCGTCGTGGACCGCGGCAGCGCCCGGCCCGGTGGCCGAACCCATCTACGAGCGGTTCTGCGACGAACTACGCAGGAGAGGTACGACGGTGTCGACCGGGGTCTTCGGCGCCGAGATGGCCGTCTCGCTGGTCGGCGACGGACCGGTGACGCTGGTCCTCGACCTGTGACGTCGGCCGGGAACAGTTGGCCGGCGGGGCACGACCCGGCACACTGGACCGGTTGAGAGTTGCACGGAGCGGGGCAGACCGAACAGACAGGACAGCATGGCGAGGCGACCCAGGAGCGGGCGGAGGTACCGAGACGCCGGCAAGAGGCGTCTCGGCGGACAGCCGTTCCGTCGTCGGCACCGCCGACTCATCACGGGCGTCACCACCGTCCTCGTGCTGCTCATGGGGTCGGTGGCGGGCTACGCGTACCACCTCAACGCCCAGCTGAACCAGTTCGGTCGGGTCGACATCTCCGCGGTCGGTGACGGCGACGTCGACCCCGACGAGGGGCGCGCGCTCAACATCCTGCTGCTCGGGTCGGACCAGGGCGAGGGCTCCGAGGGTGGCGACTCCATCGAGGAGGACGCCGCGGCGGCCAGCTGGCCGTCGGGCAAGTACCGCAGCGACACCCTGATGGTGGTGCACATCCCGCGCGACCGCAGTGCCGTCCACCTGGTCTCGATCCCTCGCGACACGTACACCGACATCCTCGACGAGGACGGCGAGGTGCAGTCCCGCGAGAAGATCAACGCGGCCTTCTCGACCTACGGACCCCGTGGCGCGGTCAACACCGTGGAGGCGCTGACCGGCCTGTCGATCGACCACCTGGCGATCATCGACTGGGCCGGGTTCAAGGACATCACGACCGCCGTGGGCGGCGTCGAGGTCTTCATCCCGAACACCTTCTACGACCCCAGCCAGAAGATCCGCTGGGAGGCCGGCGACCAGGTCCTGGAGGGCGAGCGGGCGTTGCAGTACGTCCGCACCCGGTACGGTCTGCTGCGCGGTGACTTCGACCGCATCGCCCGCCAGCAGAACTTCATGCGGTCGGTCATGAACAAGATGCTGTCGCGCGGGGTGCTGGCCAACCCGGTGTCACTCGCCAACACGCTCGGCGCCCTGGCCGACAACATGACGCTCGACAGCGGCTGGTCGACGGGCAACCTGCGCAACCTCGCGCTGTCCTTGCGCGGCGTGGGCTCCGGCACCGTCAACTTCCTCACGGCGCCGGTCGCGACCACCGAGGAGCTCGCCGGCGTCGGCAGCATCGTGCGGTTGGACGAGGCGCGCGCGACCGAGCTGTGGCAGGCCATCGCGAGCGACACGATCCAGACCTACCTCGACGCCTACCCCGACGAGGAGCTCGGCTCGGACCGCGAGATCGCCTGACGGTCTGTCAGCCTGCCGTCAGCAGGCGCTGCGGATCCGCAGGTCGTTCGGGGCGCTGGTGATGCCGGGGGTGCTGGTCAGCACGCCGTCCGCCGTCTGGCCCTCGCCGGTGCGGATGTCCGCGGTGATGACGTACCGGTCGCCGGGCGCCAGCCGCAGGGTCACGTAGGTGACCGGGCGGCCGTTCAGCTCCTCGGCGTAGATCGTCTGCGGCTCGCCGTCGACCCGGACGTCGGTGACCTGTCCGCCGAACGGGGCGTAGAGGTCGACACCGACGTCCATCGAGCCGCGCGGCACCCGGAACCCGGGCCCCGTCACGGTGACCGGCAGGCTGGCCGCGTCGGCGGGAGCCGTCGACTCGACCACCGTGCGCAACGAGAGCGTCTGACGGTCGTCCTCGCAGCTGCTCGCCTCCACCCGGGTGGAGTACTGCAGGTAGAACTGCATCTTGGTGGCGGTGCCGTCGTTCAGGTAGACCCCGACGTGCGGCACGTCGCCGGTGTCACCGGCCAGCCCACCGGCGATCCCGGTCGCGGCCAGCGCCTCCTGGATCTGCTCGTCGGCGCTCCACACCATCAGCCGGTTCTCGAGCGCGCCCTGGGCCAGCGCCCGCAGCACGACGGACGCGTCGCCCTGCCCGGCGCTGACCGCGTCGAAGATCCGCTTGGCCGCGCCCTCGAAGAAGTCGTCCTGCTCGGGACCCTCGGGGATGACGGCGTACGCACGGTTCAGCAGGGCCACCACGGCGTTGTCGGCGGTCAGGACGCCGCCGAACTCGGGCGGGACCACCGCGGGGTTGCCGACCTCGACGGGTCCGGTGCCGGCCAGCAGGAAGGACAGCACCACCGGGTCCACCGAGATCACGCCGTCGACAGCGATGCCCTGACGCTCCAGCAGCAGCGCGCGGGCGATCTGCGCGGTCCGCGGGAAGTCCGGGGTGATCGTGGTGTTGCGGAAGTCGGTCGCGAGCGTGCGGTTGAACAGGCTCAGCTCGTCCTCGGCCAGCTCGACCACGGGGGCGTCGACCGGCGCGATGTCGGCCGACCCGCCCTGCTCCCGCATCTCCACGACACCGTTCTCGGCGTGGATGACGGCCCACGACCCGGCCACTCCGCCGGCGGACCGGATCTCGGCGTTGGTCTGCACCATGAGCAGGTAGTCGCGCGGACCCTCGGCACCCAGCATGCGGGGCAGCAGGCGCGAACCCTCGGCGGCGGTGCTCACGGCGGTCTGGGCCTCCACGAGGCGGGTCTGCAGGCCCGCCACGGGGCGACGCAGCCGGCCGAACAGGTCGGCGGGGTCGATCTCGGCCACCGGCGCGACCGCCTCGGTGAGGGCCTCGTCGGCCTGCTGGAAGGCCGGCGCGATGGCCGCCATGGCCGCGATGTCGACACGGCCGTCGGTGGGGGTGAAGACGTCGGCCTCGACCTGGTCGGAGACCTCCAGGATCGGCGGCAGCGCCTCGGCGACCGCGGCATCCAAGGACGACGAGATGGTGCTGATGGCGTCGACCGTCGAGCCGAGCACCGGCAGCTTCGCCGCCAGCCACCAGATCGGCCCGTCGCTGGAGGACCGGGCGCGGGAGGTGGAGTCGGCCAGTGCGTCGTAGGCCTCGGCGGCCAGCTCGTTGTCGCCGTCGACCAGTGCCTGACGCAGGATCTCGGACTGGTCGGCGGCCCGGTCCAGCGACAGCGCCGCCCGCGGGACCTCGTACGCCGTCCACAGCACCGCGGCCCCGACGACGACGCCGAGGGCGATCAGGATCCGTCGCCGCGTCACGGCACGACGGATCCGGGCGCGCCGGGACACCTCATGTGATCTCGACATCAGTGCTCAGGCGTCGCGTCGCGAGGACACGACCGCCATCAGGAGCTGCGGCGACGTGCTGCGACGGTGACGGCGCCGCCGCCGACGACCAGGGCGCCACCGGCCACGAGCAGCCACAGCGGGAAGCCGCCGGTGCCCGGCAGGAAGCCGTTGGAGTCGGTCGAGTCGCCGCCGCGCGGCAGGAGGATGACCTCGGCCGTGGCCGAGGCGGACGACGGGTACGCCAGCGGGAGCGTGACGCTGTAGGTCGCCTGCGTCGCCGAGGCGGTTCCGGACGAGGCGGCAGCAGGTGCGGCGTCGAGCTCGACCACGCCGCAGGTGGCGGTGACCGAGGTGGGGGTGCGGCTGGGCACGACCGGCGAGGCCAGGTTGGCCGAGAAGGTCTTGGACGGAGAGGTGGACGACGCGGTGCCGCCGCCGGCGATGTTCAGCGTCAGGGTCCAGTTGCAGATGATGTCGTCGTTCTCGACCTCGACCGAGACGGGCACGAGGTCACCACCGAAGTAGGTGCCCCCACCGACGTCGATCAGGAGGTTGACGTCCCACGGCGCATAGTCGTCGACCGTGTCGGCCGAGGCAGAGGGGGCGGCGAAGACCGCGATCATGCACGCCGCCATGAAGGCGACGAAGGATCCGAGAGTCCGGTTCATGATGCTCCAAGTCTGGACGAGCGTTCGCGTGGGTTGCCTGAGTCTACATGGATGAAGGGTCCACGTGCACTCACCAGGGTCCAACGATCACTGTGACGGAAGGTGACGGTGAGGTACGGGGTGCTGCGGGACGCGCGACGCCCCGGAGCCGCAGGGCTCCGGGGCGTCGCGCGTGGGGGTCAGAGGTCAGACCGTGACCGCGACCTCGGCCACGCTGCCGGTGGCAGCGATGACCGGACGGTCGACCGAGGCCGACCGCGGGGCCAGGGTGCGCACGGTCCACTCACCGGGGGCGGCGAAGAACCGGAACTGGCCCGTGACCGAGGTGGGCACCTCGGCGGTGAACTCACCGGTGCGGTCCAGCAGGCGCACGTAGGCGTTGCCCACCGGCTCGCCGTCGCGCGTGACGATGCCCTGGATGACGGCCTGGCCGGCCACGTCGACGCCCTCGAGGCTGGGGCCGCCGGAGATCGCTCCGCACATGTCAGGCCTCCCCGCGCTCGTCGCCGACCGCGACGGGAACCCCGCGCAGCGAGCCGTACTCGCTCCACGACCCGTCGTAGTTCTTGACCTTCGGGTACTCCAGGATCTCGTGCAGCACGAACCAGGTGTGCGAGCTGCGCTCACCGATCCTGCAGTAGGCGATCGAGTCCTTGCCCTCGTCGAACCCGACCTCGGCGTAGAGGTCCTTGAGCTCGTCGTCGCTCTTGAAGGTGCCGTCGTCGTTGGCCGCCTTGCTCCACGGCACGTTGCCCGCCGTCGGGATGTGGCCGGCGATCTGCGCGGCCTCCTGGGGAAGGTGGGCCGGGGCCAGCAGGCGACCCGCGTACTCGTCGGGGCTGCGCACGTCGATGAGGTTCTGGCTGCCGATGGCGCTGACCACCTCGTCGCGGAACGCACGGATCCCGTCGTCGGGCTCGCCGGCCGAGTAGCTCGTGGCCGGGCGGTCGGCGACCTCGGTCGTGAGCTCGCGGCCGTCCAGCTCCCACTTCTTGCGCCCGCCGTCCAGCAGCCGCAGGTCGGTGTGGCCGTAGTACTTGAGGTACCAGTAGGCGTAGGCGGCGAACCAGTTGTTGTTGCCGCCGTAGAACACGAGGGTGTCGTCGTTGGCGATGCCACGGTCGGACAGCAGCTGCTCGAGGCGCTCCTTGTCGATGAAGTCGTGGCGGACGCCGTCCTGCAGGTCCTGGCGCCAGTCGAGCCGGACGGCTCCGCGGATGTGGCCGGTGTCGTAGGCCGAGACGTCCTCGTCGACCTCGATGAGGACGACCTTGGGGTCGTCGAGGTGGGCTTCGACCCAGTCGGCGTCGACGAGCGCAGTGGCGCGGCTCATGGTTCCTCCGTTTCGCCGTGGGAAGTTCCCACGGAAGATGGTGTGGTGGTCAGGGTGGGCAGTCGGTGTGGTTCAGGCGGGGTGGTTCAGGCGGCGCTGGGCGCCAGGCGGCGGACCAGCAGGTACATCTCGCAGCCGAGGCAGAACCCGACGACCGCGTTCAGCAGCGCGGCGACCAGGGCGAACCCGACCGCCACGAGGGCGACGACCGACGACCCCAGGGCGAACCCCAGGAGCCCGACGACGGCGAAGGCCAGGCCGACGAGCTGGGCGAACTGCGGCGGACGGGCGTCCTCGAGCTCGGCCGGGGGCGCGAGCCGGGGCCGGATCGCTCGCGCGAAGAACAGGCCGTAGGGCGAGTGCCGGACGCCGAGGAAGGCGCCGATCGCGAAGACGGCGGCCTGGACGGCGAGCAGACCGACGGCGATCGGCGTGGACGCCGACGCCGTCAGCAGGACCAGCACGAGGACCGCGGCGGTGATGCCTGCAGCGGCTCGCAGCCCCCGGGGATCGACCTGGGGTGCGCCGGCCGCGACGGGACGGGAGGTGGACGTGGACATGGGAGCTCCTGGGCGCTGGCCGCGGGACGCGGCAGGGCGGGACCGCGGCGGAAGCCGCGGGAGGTGGACCGGACGGATGGGGTCGGTCAGCGAGCGCGACACAGCGCGGAGCGCGTACGGCAGTTGTCGACCGCCAGGCGCCGCGTCAGGTGGGTGTGCTCGAGCATGTGAACAGAGTACGGAGCCCGACCCGGCGGAACACCTCGGTGTCCCAGATGATGGACATTCATCCCAGGATGCGGACAACTATCCCTGCGACGGGCCACCGACCGCTGCGATCGCAGCCTCGACCTGGTCCCGCGACGGCAGTCCCGAGGCCCGCCCGACGACCCGCCCGGAGCCGTCCAGCACCAGCACGGTGGGGGTGCGCAGGATGCCGAGCCGGCGGACCAGGTCGAGGTGGGCCTCGGCGTCGATCTCGACGTGGCGCACGTCCGAGCGGCCGGCCACCACGTCGTGCAGCAACGCGCGGGTCGCACGGCACGGACTGCAGAACGCGCTCGAGAACTGTACGAGACTGACGCGCGACCCCAGCTCACCGCCGATCTCCGCCGCCGTGAGCCGCTCACCCGTCATGGCCTCGGACGGGGCGGAACGGGGCGGGGCGACCTCGCGGAAGCGACCGTTGCGGCGACGCATCAGCAGCGCGAGCGCGAAGGTCACGACGATCGCGACGGCCAGCACCCAGATCCCGGTCACGCGTCCAGCCTACGTCGGCGTCAGAAGGCCGTGACGAGCTGACCGCCGACGTGCACCACGGGCGCGGTGAGCGCGACGGAGAGCGCGCCGGGGAACCCCCACCCGGCAGCGGCGTGCCGACGCGCCTTGGCCCAGGCGCGCCCGAGGACCTGCCCGAGGACCGCGAACAGACCGACCGCCAGACCGACCGTGACCCCGAAGACAGGAGTGAGCGACGAGTCCAGCACGATCGCCGCGGCCGCCCCGCCAGCACCACCGGCGGTGATCGCCAGCGAGCCGCAGATCCACCGGTCGAGCGGCACCGTCCACGTCAGCAGGGACGCCGCCACGGCAGCAGCACCGATGACCACGACCTCGGGGCCGTTGACGGCCTGCACCGCGCTGATCCAGCCGACCGACAACGAAGCGAACATCGTCAGGGTGACCGCGTAGCCGGTCGAGCTCACCAGGTCGCGCCGGCCGTCGGACCTCAGCATCTGAGACACGAGGGCCAGCATGACGCCGACGGCGACGGCGGGAAGGATGCCGGCCAGCGTGCCGCTCGCCACCCCGCCCGAGCTGCCCGAGACCGAACCCTCGGCGCCGACCAGCACGGACGGACGCACCGTGACGACGGTCGCCACGGTGGCCGCAGCGACCGTGGCGGCGACCTTGGGGGTCCGCACCGAACGGCCGCGGGCGTCCGCCGGGGGCGGGGCGGCCGCGACGAGGACCTGCACGACGGCCACGGTCACGGCGACCAGCCACACCTCCGCGTGGGCCGCGAGCGAGATGACGGCGACCAACGCGATCGAGAGGGCGGTCGGAGCGAGGCGGGACACCTCCGCATGATCGCACCGCCGTCCGACGTGCCACCGCACCGCAGCCGACACGCCGATGGGGGACGTCGTCAGCCGCCGGCGAAGGGCGGGAGGAACTCCACCGTGGTGCGCGTCCGCAGCTGCACCGACGCGGGATCCCGGGAGCCGACGGCGACGCCCTCGACCAGCACCGAGCAGGCGTCCACGACATCGGAGAACCGCCGGTCGGCCGGGCGTCGGCGGGTGATCTCGGCCATGACGCCGGCCAGGGTGGTGGCCGCCACGAGCTCGCTCTCGGTGCCCGCTGCGGCCTTCGCCCCGCCCCAGTACCGGCACGTGACGACGGTCACCCGTTCGTCATTCGATGGAGATCTGGACGTCATCTGGGATATTCTGTCTCATGCAATGAGGCCATGGTGATGATTTCACCTGGCCTCGTCCTGTATCCGGGTTACATCGGAGGCACCATGTCGCACCTGCTCCTGCTGACCAAGAGCACGCAGTCGTCGGTGGAGGTGCTGCCCGCTCTGGCCCTGCTGCCCCACCACGTGCGCATCCTCCCCGCCGAGGCCAGCGCCCTGCTCGACGCCCCACCCTGCGACGCCGTGCTCGTCGACGGTCGCCACGACCTCGCCCAGGTCCGCAGCCTGACCCGTGTCATCCGCACCACCGGCATCGAGTGCCCCCTGATCGTCATCCTGACCGAGGGCGGTCTCGCCGTCGCCGCCGCCGACTGGGGCATGGACGACGTCCTGCTCACCACCGCCGGGCCGGCCGAGCTCGAGGCCCGGCTGCGGCTCGGCATCGGCCGGATCGCGGCCGCCGGCGACGGTCCGGGCGAGACCCACGTGATCTCCTCCAGCGGTCTGGTGGTCGACGACGCCACCTACACCGCCAAGCTCGAGGGCCGCACGCTCGACCTCACCTTCAAGGAGTTCGAGCTGCTCAAGTTCCTCGCCCAGCACCCCGGCCGGGTCTTCACCCGCCAGCAGCTGCTGCAGGAGGTGTGGGGCTACGACTACTTCGGCGGCACCCGCACGGTCGACGTCCACGTGCGCCGGCTGCGCGCCAAGCTGGGCACCGACCACGAGACCCTGATCGGCACCGTCCGCAACGTCGGCTACCGGTTCGTCGCGACCAAGACCGAGCCCGCGCGCGACTCCGCCGACGCCCGCGCCTGACTCCCCCGTGACCCACCTGACCGTCCACGACCTGATGGACCTGGTGCTGGACGCCGGCTCCGTGCAGTCGTGGGACACCCCGGTCGACATCAGCGGGCACGCCCCGTCGTACCGGCGCGAGCTGGAGGCGGCGGCCGAGCGGGCCGGCACCGACGAGTCCGTGCTGACGGGTCGCGCCACGATGCAGGGCCGACCGGTCGCCTTCGTCGTCAACGAGTTCCGGTTCCTGGCCGGGTCCATCGGGCGCGCCGCAGCCGACCGCATCGTCGCGGCCGTCCGGCGGGCGACCGCCGAAGGGCTGCCCATCCTCGCTGCCACCTCCTCGGGTGGCACCCGTATGCAGGAGGGCACCCCCGCCTTCGTGCGGATGATCGACATCAGCCGCGCCATCATGGACCACCGCGCGGCCGGACTGCCGTACCTGGTGTACCTGCGCCACCCCACCACCGGAGGCGTGTTCGCGTCGTGGGGCTCACTGGGCCACATCCGGATCGCCGAGCCGGGTGCACTGATCGGCTTCCTGGGGCCCAAGGTCTACGAGCTGCTCGAGGGCAAGCCGTTCCCTCCGGGGGTGCAGACCGCCCAGAACCTCGCCCAGCACGGGATCATCGACGCCGTCGTCTTCCCCGAGGAGCTGCCGTCGGTCGTCGACCGTGCCCTGGCCCTCCTGGTCGACGGGCCGCAGCCGCGTTCCCTCGAACGACGGGCGGGCCACGGCGGGCCGCGACGCGGCACGTGGGAGTCCATCGAGCTGACGCGAGCCCCGGGCCGCGCCGGTGTGCGGGAGGTCCTGCGCTACGGCAGCGACGCCACCATCCGCCTGCAGGGCACCGGGGAGGGCGAGCGGGACACCGCGATGATCGTGGCGCTGGCCCGCCTCGACGGTCAGCCGTGCGTGGTCATCGGCCAGGACCGCTCCACGCAGACCAAGGACAACCCGATGGGACCGGCGGCCCTGCGGGAGGCCCGGCGCGGCATGCGGCTGGCCGAGGAGCTGCACCTGCCGCTGGTCTCGTTCATCGACACCCCCGGCGCCGAGCTCTCGCCGGAGGCCGAGCAGGGCGCGATCGCCGGCGAGATCGCCCGCTGCATCAGCCAGATGTCGATCCTGACCGTGCCGACCGTGTCGGTGCTGCTGGGCCAGGGCTGTGGCGGCGGAGCGTTGGCGCTGCTGCCGGCCGACGTCGTGGTCGCGGCCGAGAACGCGTGGCTGTCGCCCCTGCCGCCCGAGGGGGCCAGCGCGATCGTGCACGGCGACGTCGACCATGCCGCCGAGATGGCCGAGGCCCAGCAGGTCAGCGCCGTCGCCCTGCACGGACACGGCGTGGTGCACCACCTGGTGCCCGAGTACGCCGACGACGACGCCGAGTCGTTCGCCCGGGCGATGGCCGCCGAGGTGGCGGTCCGCATCGAGACCCTGCGGTCACCGTGAGCCTGCTCGACCTGGCTGCGTCGGTCGCCGCGCACGACGGCGTCGACCCGCTCAACGAGGCCTCCCGCCTGGCGCTCGACGCCGGCGACCCCCCACGCGTCGACCACCGGATCGAGGTGGGCGGCCGGCTCGTGGCCGCCGCGTTCTCCGCAGGCGAGGCGCCGGTCGAGATCCTCGTGGCGCCGACCCACCGCCGAGGCGGTCTGGGCGGGCGGTTGCTCGACCTGTGCCGTACCGACGGCGAGACCGGGTTCTGGGCCCACGGCGACCTGGTCCCCGCCCGGGCGCTGGCCGGCTCCCGTGGCCTGTCGGCGGGGCGGACCCTGCTGGTGCTGCGGCTGCGGATGCCGCAGGCTCCCGCCCGCGAGACCGTCCCCGACGGGGTGACGCTGAGGACCTTCGAGGACGCCGACGCCGAGGCGGTGGTGACTGTGAACGCGCGAGCCTTCGCCGACCATCCCGAGCAGGGCGCGATGGACCTGGCCGACTTCCGGCGCCGCGCGGCCGCCGACTGGTTCGACCCGGCGGGGCTGTTCGTCGCCGAGCGCGACGGCGCCGTGGTGGGGTTCCACTGGACCAAGGTCGAACCCGCCCCCGACGGGGAGCTCCTCGGCGAGGTGTACGTGGTCGGGGTCGATCCGTCGGAGCACGGCAAGGGGCTGGGGACGGCCCTGACCGCGCGCGGCCTGCGCCACCTGTTCGAGTCCGGCGTGCGCGTGGTCGATCTCTACGTCGAGGGCGACAACGAGGCGGCCCTCACCGTCTACCGGCGGCTCGGCTTCGACGAGCACGCCCGCGACACCCTGTACCGCGCCCCCTGAGGGCCCCGCGCTCGCTCCCCGCGCTCGGTCAGGACAGACCGCGCTGCAGGGCGCGCGAGATCCGCGCCACCGCAGCGGGAGCGGAGCGACCGAACGACACCATGTTGGCGTAGCCGTGGATCAGCCCCTCCTCGCACAGGTACTCCACCGTGACGCCGGCCGACCGCATCAGCTCGGCGTACGCGAGACCCTCGTCGAGCAGCGGGTCGAAGCCGGCGGTGACCACGAACGCGGGCGCCACACCCGAGACGTCGCCGTGCAGCGGTGACAGGCGCGGGTCGGAGCGGTCCTCGTCACCCAGCAGGTAGTTCTCCTCGGCCAGGTCCATGAACCCGGTGGTGAGGAAGAACCCGGTGCCGAACCGCTCCCGGCTGGGCGCGCGCTCGGCGAAGTCGGTCGCCGGGTAGATGAGCAGCTGGAACGCCGGCGCCTGCCCGTCCTCGCGGGCGGCCCGCTGCGCCACACCCGCCGCCAGGTTGCCTCCGGCGCTGTCGCCGCCGACCGCGATGCGGGACGGGTCGATGCCCAGGCCGACCGCGTGGTCGCGCACCCAGGTCCAGGCGGCCCACGCGTCGTCGGTCGCGGCGGGGAACGGGGCCTCCGGCGCGAGCCGGTAGTCGACCGACACGACCCGGACCTGCGCCTGCTCGGCGAGGGTCCGGCAGAGCGCGTCGTGGGTGTCGAGCGACCCGTAGATCCAGCCACCACCGTGGTAGAACACGAGCGCGGCCGAGGTGCCGCGCAGCCCGCGAGGCGTGTAGAACCGCACGGGGAGCCGGCCGCCGGGCCCGGGGACGGTGCGCTCGGTCACCGCGCCGACCACCGGGGACCCGCCGACGAGCTGGGACTGCTCGGCCACGATCTTGCGCCCCTTGGTCACCGGCACGTCCTCGACGGAGGGCCCGGCCAGGCCCTGCAGCTTCAGCAGCAGCTGCATCTCGACGTCCAGCCGCTTGCCGTCGACCACCACGGGCGAGCCGGCCAGGGTCGCCAGCACCCGGCGCGGCAGCCGCATCAGACCTCGCGACCCGGTGTCGCGTGCGCCGATCAACAGGTCAGGGACAGTCACCATGGCGGCAAGGTATCGCACCGGGGACGGTTCACCGTCGCGTCACCCGAACCTGTCACCATGGGCAGCATGGACAGTGCTGACCTCGAGGTCTCGGACGCAGGATCCCCCGACGAGTTCGATGTCGACCCGCCCTACGACTCCACGTCCGGCGAGCTGCCCTCCGACCGCTTCCTCGACCGTGAGCTGTCGTGGATCGCGTTCAACGCCCGCGTGCTCGAGCTGGCCGAGGACCCCGAGCTGCCGCTGCTCGAGCGGACCCGGTTCCTCGCGATCTTCGCCAGCAACCTGGACGAGTTCTTCATGGTGCGCATCGCCGGCCTCAAGCGCCGGATCGCCGCCGGTGTCGCCGTGCCGTCGGCCAGCGGGCTCAACCCCAAGGAGGTCCTGGCCCGCAGCTTCGCCGCCAGCCACGACCTGATGCTGCGCCACAGCCACCTCTTCCGCGACACGATCGTCGGCGAGCTGCGGGCCGAGGGCATCGAGGTCCTGCACTGGGACGACCTCGACCCCGAGGAGCGGGACCGGGTCAGCACCACCTACCGCGAGCGGGTCTTCCCCGTGCTCACCCCGTTGGCCGTCGATCCCGCCCACCCGTTCCCCTACATCTCCGGGCTCTCGCTCAACCTCGCCCTGGTGCTGCGCAACCCCGACTCGGGCAAGGAGCACTTCGCCCGAGTCAAGGTGCCGCCCATCATCGACCGGTGGGTCGAGGTCTCGCCGCAGCGGTTCCTGCCGCTCGAGGACGTCATCGCGGCCCACCTCGACCTGCTGTTCCCGGGGATGGAGGTCATGGCGCACCACGCCTTCCGCGTGACCCGCAACGAGGACCTCGAGGTCGAGGAGGACGACGCCGAGAACCTCCTGAAGGCGCTCGAGCAGGAGCTGTTGCGCCGCAAGTTCGGCCCCCCGGTGCGCCTGGAGGTCGAGACGTCCATCTCGGCCGACGTGCTCGACCTGCTGGTGTCCGAGCTGGGCGTCCGCGCCGACGAGGTCGTCCACCTCGACGGTCCGCTCGACCTGCGGTCGCTCAACGAGATCGCCGACGTCGACCGTCCCGAGCTGAAGTTCGAGGCGTTCGTCCCGGGCACCCACGAACACCTCGCCGAGGTCGAGACCGCCAGCCCCGCCGACATGTTCAGCGCCCTGCGCAAGCGTGACGTGCTGGTGCACCACCCGTACGACTCGTTCGCCACCAGCGTGCAGCGGTTCATCGAGCAGGCGGCCGCCGATCCCAAGGTGCTGGCCATCAAGCAGACGCTCTACCGCACCTCCGGCGACTCGCCCATCATCGACTCCCTCATCGACGCCGCCCGCTCCGGCAAACAGGTCCTCGTGCTCGTCGAGATCAAGGCCCGCTTCGACGAGCAGGCCAACATCCGGTGGGCCCGCAAGCTGGAGCGGGCCGGCTGCCACGTCGTGTACGGCATCGTCGGATTGAAGACCCACTGCAAGCTCGCGCTGGTGCTGCGCGACGAGCCCGACGGGCTGCGCCGGTACGCCCACATCGGCACCGGCAACTACAACCCCAAGACCGCCCGGCACTACGAGGACCTGGGCCTGCTGACGTCGGACCCCGACATCACGCACGACCTCACCGACCTGTTCAACAACCTGTCGGGGTTCAGCCAGAAGACCGAGTACCGCAGCCTGCTGGTCGCGCCGGCCCGCCTGCGACAGGGCCTGCTCGACCGCATCGACCGCGAGATCGAGCACCACCGCGCCGGTCGCGGCGGTGCGGTGCGGTTCAAGGTCAACTCGTTGGTCGACGAGGAGCTCATCGACAAGCTCTACGAGGCGTCCCGCGCCGGGGTGCCGGTCGACCTGGTCGTCCGTGGCATCTGCGCGATCCGTCCCGGTGTCCCCGGCCTGAGCGAGAACATCCGCGCCGTCAGCGTGCTCGGCCGGTTCCTCGAGCACAGCCGCGTCTACTGGTTCGGCGGCGGCGGCGAGCCGGAGGCCTGGATCGGCTCCGCCGACCTGATGCACCGCAACCTCGACCGACGGGTCGAGGTGCTGGTGTCGATCCCGTCGGCCTCCCACGTCGAGCGGCTGGGCGACCTGCTGGCGCTCTCCGCCGACGACGACACGTCGTCGTGGCACCTCGGGCCCGACGGGGAGTGGGTGCGGCACGTCGGCTCGGTCGACCTGCAGGCGTCGCTCATCGACAAGGCCCGTCGGCGCCGCTCGCGCGCCACGACCTGATCCCGCGCGGGTCAGCGGCAGGCGGCGAACAGCACCGGCCCGGTACCGGTCATCAGGACGGCCGAGTCGGGCGCGCGGTCGAAGGTCAGCACGGCGGTCGTGCCGCGCAGGGCGGCGGTGCCGTCACGCAGCGCGTCGTCGACCCGTCCGGTGCGACCGATGAACGGACCGGTGGCGAGCCCCTGCCGGACCGCAGCCTGCTCGGCGGCGACACCGGCCGTGTCGAAGCCGAACGCGAAGGTCATCTGCTGTTCGTCGCCGTCGTCGGCGACGGCGCGGGCCGACCAGCGGTAGGGCGTCAGCGGTCCGGTGCGAGCCAGCGCCGCGTCAGCCTGGGCGCGAGCGTCCTCGCCGACACCGGCGGGGTCGGCCGGTCCGCAGGCGAACTCCTCGGTCTGCGCCAGCACGGTGACCGCCTTGCGCAGCGGAGCGAGGACGTCCGCGGCGAGCGGCTCGCCGGCCAGGGCCGGGGCCCTGCCGTCGATGACCGCGAGCACGCGGTCGACCGATGCGTCGTCGACGGCCGAGACCGCGATCCGCTCACCGGGAACCACCGCGAGCCGTGTGAAGACGCCCTCGCCCGCGAGGCCGGCCGCCCTCAGGGGGGCCGAGTCGATGGTCCACCGCTGCACGTCACCGTCGCCGCCGGCCCGCTCGTACCCGACCTCGGTGAGCCGGTCGGCCAGGTCGCGCATCGACTGCGACTCCGGCAGGGAGATGATCAGCGCCCCGCCGGTGGGGGTCTGGACGAACGCCTCCCAGCCGATCGACCAGGGCGCCCATCCGAACAGCTCGTCGAGCAGCTCGGCCGAGGGCGACACCACGGACCGGGACGACAGGTCACGGGTCTGGGCGGTGGCCACCAGGTCGCTGCGCTGCTCGGCGGTGCCGCCCTCACCGAGCGCGTCGCGGATTCCGGCCCAGTCGGTCAGGTTCACCGTGTGGACGTCGGCGGGGACGAGCGAGGCCAGCCGCACCAACGGAGCGCCGCGTGAATCGACCTGGGCCGAGGCCCACCAGCCGCCCGCGAGCGCTGCCACGAGGACGAGGGCGGTCACCACGACGGCGACCAGGGGACGACGAGCGGTCCGCTCGGTCATCGTCACCACCCTCCGCCGGTCGCCGGTCGACCGTGGGATGGAGAATACGTCCATGGCGAGTGAGCGGACGATCCTGGCTGCCGGCGGCATCGTGTGGCGACGCCGCGCGGGCAGCCGCACGGGCGTCGAGGTGCTGGTGGCCCACCGCCCCCGCTACGACGACTGGACCTTCCCCAAGGGCAAGTCCGAGCCCGGCGAGTCGCTGCCCGTCACGGCCGTCCGCGAGATCGAGGAGGAGACCGGGTTCCGGGTCCGTCTCGGGGCCGACCTGCCCGACGTGCGGTACCGCGTCGCCGCCGGGCCGAAGGTGGTGTCCTACTGGACCGCCCGCCTCGTCAAGGGCGATCCCGGCCGGTTCGTGCCCAACGACGAGGTGGACGCCGTGCAGTGGCTGCGGCCTCGCGACGCCGCCCGCCGGCTGACCTACGCGCACGACCTGGACCTGCTCGAGCACTTCCGGGTGCTGCGCGACACCGACGGCCTGCGCACGCGCACCGTCGTGGTGCTGCGCCACGCCAAGGCCCAGTCGCGGGAGTCGTTCGCCGGCCGCGACGAGCAGCGCCCCCTGGCCGACGTCGGACGTCATCAGGCGTGCGCGCTGGCCCCGGTGCTGTCGGCCTTCGGCATCACCGCGGTGGTCACGAGCCCGGCCGTCCGGTGCGCCGACACCGTCGCACCGTTCGCCGTGCAGGCAGGCGTGGCCGCTCGCACCGAGGCCCGGTTCGCCGAAGGTTCACGGCCCCGGGACACCACCCGCGCGGTGCGGGAGGCAATCGACGCGTCCAAGCACGTGGTGCTGTGCAGCCACGGCCCGGTGCTGCCGGACATCTTCGCCGTGCTCGGCGTGCAGGATCCCGGCCTGGCCCCCGGGCACGGGGTCGTGGTGCACCGTCGCGGCGAGCGGGTCGTCGCGAGCAGCCTTCTGGGCTGAGCCGCCTGCCCGGCGTGATGTCGGTCACTGGACCACCCCCGTTCACCTGCGGTCCATGCCGGTTACCGGGTCCAGCGTTACAGGATCGTTCACCTTGCGTTCACCAAGCCCCATCCGGCGATACACCTGGGCCTCCTAGCGTCCCTCGAGTCAGTCAATCCGGGCTGCCCCCGCAGCCTGCACTCGAGAGGTATTCCCCGTGAACCGACGCACCAAGCTCCTGGTGGCCCTTCCAGCCGCCGCGGTCCTGACCCTCGGCCTTGCCGCCTGCGGTGGCGACGCCGACGGCGGCTCGTCCGACTCCGGCTCCATCTCCGGCGAGGTCGTCTCCGACGGCTCCTCCACCGTCCAGCCCCTGACCGCCGCGGCCGGCGAGCTCTTCGGCTCCGAGAACAGCGGCGTCAACGTCTCGGTCGGCACCTCCGGCACCGGCGGCGGCTTCGAGAAGTTCTGCCTCGGCGAGACCGACATCTCCAACGCCTCGCGTCCGATCGGCGACGACGAGATCGTCATCTGCGAGGAGAACGGCATCGAGTTCACCGAGCTGCGCGTCGCCTCCGACGCCCTCTCGATCGTGGTCTCGCAGGACAACGAGTTCCTCGAGTGCCTCACCACCGACGAGCTGGCCACCCTGTGGGGCCCGGCCGCCGAGGGCACCATCACCAGTTGGGACCAGGTCAACCCGGAGTTCCCGGCCGAGACCATCGAGCTCTACGGCCCCGGTACCGACTCGGGCACGTTCGACTACTTCACCGACGAGATCAACGGCGAGGAGGGCGCCAGCCGCTCCGACTACAACGCATCTGAGGACGACAACGTCATCGTGCAGGGCGTCTCCGGCTCGGAGTTCGCGCTGGGCTACTTCGGCCTCAGCTACTTCCTCGAGAACTCCGGTTCGTTGAAGACCGTCCAGGTCGACAGCGGTGACGGCTGCGTCGAGCCCAGCGCCGAGACGGTCGCCGACGACACCTACACCCCGCTCGGCCGTCCGCTCTTCATCTACGTGAAGAACGAGTCCTACGCCGACAAGCCGCAGGTCGCGGCGTTCGTGGACTACTTCGTCGAGCAGTCGGCGTCCATCGCCGAGGCCGCCGAGTTCATCGCGCTGAACGACGAGCAGCAGGGCGAGCTCGAGGACGTCCTGGCCGGCCTCGCGGGCTGACCGGACGCACCGAGAGAAAGTCACCTTCACCGTGAGCTCCACCGTGACCCGCGGGGGTTCGTCCGACCGGACGAACCCCCGCGGGGGTGCTCCCACCACGAACCCCTTGGCGAAATCCTCCCCCCGCACGGGCGAGAAGATCGTCATGGTCGTTCTGTTCGGCGCCGCCGCCACCTCCGTCGTCGTGACGATCGGCATCTTCCTGGCGCTGCTGTTCCCCTCCATCAACTTCTTCCGCGAGATCAACCCGATCGACTTCCTCACCGGAACCCGATGGGCGCCGACCTTCGCCGATGCCTCGTTCGGTGTCGTGCCGCTGATCAGCGGCACGTTCTGGACGACGCTCATCGGGCTGTCGCTCGCGATCCCGATCGGGCTGGCCTCCGCGGTCTACCTCAGCGAGTACGCACCCCAGCGCATCCGCAAGATCCTGAAGCCCGTCCTGGAGATCCTCGCCGGCATCCCCTCGGTCGTGTACGGCTACTTCGCCCTGTTCTTCGTGGCGCCGTTCATCCTCAACGACCTGCTGGGCATCAACGTCGGTACGTTCAGCGTGCTGTCGGCCGGTCTCGTGCTCGGCATCATGATCATCCCCACGGTCGCCTCGTTGTCCGAGGACGCCATGAGCGCGGTGCCCCAGGCCCTGCGCCAGGGCAGCTACGCCCTCGGCGCCAACAAGATGCGCACCACCTTGCGGGTCGTCTTCCCGGCCGCGATCTCCGGTATCACCGCCTCGATCGTCCTGGCCCTGTCCCGCGCGGTCGGCGAGACGATGATCGTGGCGCTCGCCGCCGGCACCCGGGCGAGCGTCGTCAACGACCCGACCGATGCCGGTCAGACCATGACCGGCTTCATCGCGCAGACCGCGACCGGTGAGAGCACGCCGGGGTCGCTGACGTACAACACCCTGTTCGCCGTCGGCCTGCTGCTGTTCCTCATCACCCTCACCATCAACATCATCGCCGGCATCATCGTGCGGCGGATCCGGGAGGAGTACTGATGGCCACCATCGGAGCGCTTGCCACACCCCCGCCCCGCGCCCTGCGGACGGCGAAGCACGGTGACACCAGTTTCGCGTCGATCGGCTTCCTGATCGCCCTGTGGGCGGCGTTGGCCTTCGCCGTGCTGGCCCTGGTGGTCCTGCTGGTCACGTCGTTCATCGACGGCGCCAGCCGGCTCGACGGTGCCCTGCTCACCAACTACACGAGCCAGGTGTTCCCCGAGACCGCCGGTGCACGTGCCGCCATTCTCGGGTCCGCATGGGTCATCTCGACCACGGCCCTCCTGGCCATCCCGCTCGGCATCGCCGCCGGGGTCTACCTGGAGGAGTTCGCCGACAACCGCAAGTGGTGGAACAAGTTCATCGAGACCAACATCTCGAACCTCGCTGCGGTCCCGGCCATCGTGTACGGCATGCTGACCGCCGGCTTCGCCCTCGCGATCGGGATGGAACGACGGATCGTGCTGGCCGGCGGCATCGCCCTGGCCCTGTTGATCCTGCCGGTCATCATCATCTCGACCCGGGAGGCCTTGCGGGCCGTGCCTCAGGAGATCCGCCAGGGCTCGATCGCCCTCGGTGCGACTCCGTTGCAGACCGTCTGGCGGCAGACCCTGCCGTCGGCCGTGCCCGGTATCGCGACCGGCTCGATCCTGGCGCTCTCCCGCGCGTTGGGCGAGGCAGCGCCGTTGCTGCTGTTGGGTGGCCTGGTCTTCGTGACCTACGATCCCAACGGACTCTTCTCCGGTTTCACCACCCTGCCCATCCAGATCTTCAACTGGGCCGGTCAGCCGCAGCTGGAGTTCCAGCAGGTGGCCTCGGCAGCCATCATCCTGATGCTGGGGCTGCTGCTGATCATGAACGCCCTGGCCATCTTCATCCGCAATCGATTCCAGAACCGGTGGTGACCACCATGGCAGCTTTCGCGACCGGACAGACTCCGGCCAACCAGACCACGAAGTCGACAGAACCAACCCCGGAGGCCCGCGTGGAACGCGAGATCCCGACCACCCCGCGACGCATCATGGCCTGCGAGGACGTCAACGTGTACTACGGCGACTTCCGCGCCGTCACGAGCGTCGACCTCACGTTCGGCAAGAACGAGATCACGGCCCTCATCGGCCCCTCGGGTTGCGGCAAGTCGACGCTCCTGCGTTCGCTCAACCGGATGAACGACATGGTGCTCGGCGCGCGGGTCGAGGGATCGGTGACGTTCCACGACCAGGAGATCTATGCCAAGGAGGTCGACCCGATCGAGGTCCGCCGCCGCATCGGCATGGTCTTCCAGAAGCCCAACCCGTTCCCCAAGTCGATCTACGACAACATCGCGTACGGCCCGAAGGTCACCGGCATGAAGGTCTCGAGCATGGACGACCTGGTCGAGGAGGCACTCACCCGCGCGGCGCTGTGGGGCGAAGTCAAGGACAAGCTCAAGCAGTCCGCCTACGGCCTCTCCGGTGGCCAGCAGCAGCGCCTGTGCATCGCGCGCACCATCGCGGTCAATCCCGAGGTCATCCTGATGGACGAGCCGTGCTCGGCGCTCGACCCCATCGCGACGTCGCGCATCGAGGACCTGATGGTCGAGCTCCGCGAGGACTACTCGATCATCATCGTCACGCACAACATGCAGCAGGCTGCACGCGTCGCCGACCGCACCGCGTTCTTCACGGCTCTCGCCGACGAGGGCACCGGTGACCGCACCGGCGTCCTGGTCGAGTACGACAAGACGGCGACCATCTTCGGCTCGCCCGCTGACCAGCGCACGGAGGACTACATCTCCGGTCGCTTCGGCTGATCCTTCAGCCTCGGACCGGCCCCGTGGGCCGCGGCGTAGTCACGGCGCCGCGGTCACGGGGCCGGTCTCGTCTTTCCGCCGTCAGGGCAGGAACGGCGTCGCGGCGAAGTAGCTGAGGGCGGCGATGGCCGCGGCGGCCGGCATCGTGATGATCCAGGCGGTGATGATGCCGCGAGCGACGCCCCACCGGACGGCGCTGAGCCGCTTGGTGGCACCCGAGCCCATGATGGCCGAGGTGATGGTGTGGGTGGTCGACACCGGAGCCTGCAGACCGATCGCCATGACGTAGAGGACCGAGGCCGCGGTGGCCTCGGCCGCGAACCCCTTGGGTGGGTCGAGGTCGATGATGCGCCGCCCGAGGGTCCGCATGATCCGCCAGCCGCCGGAGTAGGTGCCCAGGGCGATGGCGGTGGCCGCGGCGAGGATGACCCAGAACGGCACCTCGGAGCCGTCGGCGTAGCCGCCCGCGACCAGGGCCAGCACGATGACGCCCATCGTCTTCTGGGCGTCCTGCAGTCCGTGACCGAGCGACATGCCGGCGGCCGAGACGGTCTGGGCCAGCCGGAACCCTCGCGCCACGCGGGCGGGGCGGGCGCGGCGGAAGATCCAGAGGATCGAGGTCATCAGCGCGAACGCGCCGAGGAACCCGATGGCCGGCGACAGCACCAGTGGGATGGCGACCTTGGTCACCAGGGTGTCCCAGTCGACCGAGGTCGCCGAGGCGATGCCGGCGCCCACGATGCCGCCGATCAGCGCGTGCGACGACGACGACGGGATGCCGAAGTACCACGTGATGAGGTTCCACGTGATCGCCCCGACCAGTGCCGACATGACGACGGTGAGGGCCAGCGCGCTCTGGTCGGCCGGGATCTCCTCGATCGCGATGATGCCCTGGATGGTCTGGGCCACCCCCACGCCCAACAGGGCGCCGGCGAAGTTGAGGATCGCCGCCATGGCGAGCGCGACCCGCGGGGTCAGGGCGCGCGTCGACACCGACGTCGCGATCGCGTTGGCCGCGTCGTGGAAGCCGTTGGTGTAGTCGAAGACGAGCGCGACGACGACGACGGTGATCACCATCACCAGGGTCAGGTCCACCGGTCAGGACTCCTTGACGGCGATCTGCTCCACGATGTTGGCCACCGTCTCGAGCGCGTCGATGGCCTGCTCGACGGACTCGACGACGTCCTTGAGCTTCAGCACCTGCAGGGTCTTGTAGGAGCCGCTGAACAGCTCGGCGAGGATGCGCCGGTGGTTGCGGTCGCCCTCGTTCTCGAGGCGGTTGATCTCGATCCAGTACTCGTCGAGGTCCTTCATGCTGCGCAACCGGGGCATGGCCTCGGCGGTCAGCCGCGTCGCACGCTGCAGGATGTGCACCTGCTCGGCGAACTGCGCCGGGAGCTCGTCGACCTTGTAGAGCACGATGGTGTCGACGGTCTCCTCCATGAAGTCCATGACGTCGTCGAGGGCGCTGGCCAACGCGTAGATGTCCTCGCGGTCGAACGGCGTCACGAACGTGCTGTTGACGCGACGGACGATCTCGTGGGTGGTCTCGTCGGCCGCGTGCTCGGCCTCCCGCATGGCCTCCGAGACGGCCACACGATCAGCGTCGTCGTCAAGGATCGAGGCGAGCAGGTCGGCACCTGCCACGAGGTGGTTCGCCGCGGTGGTGAACAGGTCGTAGAACACTGTCTCCACGGGTCGGAGGCTGATCCGCACGCTGAACTCCTGTCGACGCAGAGGTGGCCGCCACCATGCTAGGGGGTGACCAACCTCCCACGGCCCCGCCCCGGGGATCGGGTCGTCACGGCCCGGCGATCAGCCGAACGGCTCGGTGCGGTGGCGGCGCGCGGACAACCCCAGCAGCTCGTCGACCTCACCGGCCGTCAGGTGCCGGTCGGTGGCGGAGGCAGCGATCATCAGACGACTCGTCAGCTCGATCTCGTCGAGTGCGGCGTCGTCGCGAAGTCGCTCGTCCAATGGCTCCGTCATCGAAGCGGGCTCCCTCTCCCCCTACGTCTGGAGCGCCAGAATACCTGCGCCGTCCGACCCGTGATCGTGAATCGGCGAAACCTGTCCCGTGCGACCGGCGCGCTACTGACAGACTGGTGCCGCGCCGGGCACCGGACCGGCGAGGGGCTCTAGCTCAACTGGCAGAGCAGCGGACTTTTAATCCGCGGGTTGTGGGTTCGAGTCCCACGGGCCCTACCAGGAATCCCCCCTGCGCTTGCAGCGAAGCGGCCGAATCGGTCGCCCTGGGGAGCGCCGCAACACCGGTCCCAGTCCGCAGGTAGTCCGCACGAGCTCCAGAAGCGGTCGTTTCAAGGCGCTCCGCGAGGGCATCCATGTCCTCGTCAAACAGGTCCGCGTAGACGTCCAGCGTCATGGCGGCACTCGCGTGACCGAGCATCTTTTGCACCGCCTTGACGTTGGCGCCGGCCGACACTGCGATGCTCGCGGCGGTGTGCCGAAGGCCGTGCGGCGTGATGTGCGGGAGTCCTGCCCGGGCGACCGCCGGATCGAAGTCCCGGCGGCGGAAGTTCCGCAGATGAAGCCATCCGCCGCCGGGGGCGGCGAAGAGTGGATCGTCCGGACCGCGACCGTCAATCAACGCTTCGAGCTCGACGGCCAGACTCTTCGTGATGGGGACTGTCCTCGTGGCGTGGCTCTTGGTAGTGCCGAACACCAGACTTCCCCGGACCTCCGAGATGGACCGCCGCACATGGATACGACGCCCCAGGAGGTCGACGTCCGACACTCGGAGCGCAGACGCCTCGCCCCACCTGAGTCCTGTGTAGCCCAAGGTGAGGATCAAGACCCTTCCGTCCCCTGCCGCTCCGGCTAGAGCCTCGAGTTGGCGCGGAGTCAGGTACTTCTTGGCGCGGTCTCTCTGCACGGGCGGCACCATGGAGCGTGATCGCCCGCTCGCGGGCTTGGCCGAGTTCCGCGCTAATCGCCCATCCTCTACGGCAAGGTCGAGCATCATCGTCAGCACCTGATAGGCCTGTTTCGTGCGGGAAGCGCTTAGCGGCCTGCCGTTCTGCTGGCGCATTCCGGCGACCCACGCCTTCACGTCGGCCAGGGCGACGGACTCCAGCCGCACCGCTCCCCAGCGCGGCAGGACGTGGCAACGCAGGAGCGATTCGTACGACTCCATCGTCTTGGGCTTCACGACCAGCGTCGCCAGCCACGTCTCCGCCCATTCGGAGACGGTGATGCGGGACATTTCGGGGTCGACCCACTCCCCGCGCCGAACCTTCCGCTCCTGCTCGTCGGCCCACGTCCTCGCTTCACCCTTCGTGGGGAATGTCTTGGTGCGCTCCCGGCCGGCCTTATCGCGATAGCGCCCCAACCACCTGCCGGGGCCGCGCCTCGTCGCGCTAGCCATCCGACCCACCCGCTTCTCCTGCCTGCTGTTCCAGCAGCGCAACGGCAGCCGGGGTCAGGCTCCCGCCGTCGCCCTCGTCCGGTCGTGTGAGCAGTCCCCTATCGCGGGCCACGCGAATCCGTGCACTCAGTGTGTTTCGACTGATGCCATAGCGAACAGAAAGGTTCTTGATGGGGTTCCGCTGACCCGCGGCCACGGCATCGGCATAGATCCTCGCGAGCAGAGCAAAATCTCGATCCGTCGAGAAGCGCGAGGGAATTGGATCCATGTAGCCATGAGTCTGCGCCCACTCAAGCTTGGCGCGCTTGATCCGTCGGCGCGCATCTTGCATCGGCACCGCGCGCAACACGTCGCCGGTAAGCAACTCGTCCCTAGACGACTCCTCTGCCCTCCCGTCCTCATCTACGAACGGTTCGACGGTGAGAGTCTCCGGGCCGGTATCGAGACCCGAGGTTGCCGAGCGGATCGTAACCATCCAAAGATCGAGCACTCGGTACCTCACCTCTACGTCGTCGTCCACATCTGATCCGGAGAGCTCCGACACCAGCTCAGCCCCATCCGTAATTCGCGTGTAGGTCATGGGTCGAGATTAACACACGACACGCGGCAAGAGGCCCTTGTAGCGGCGTCTAGGTATTCGTAGATTGGTCTCGTTGGCCCCAGCCGTATGGCCCTTCGACCTTGAGTCACCCGCCAGGCATGCGTGGTCCAAATTTCGCCCATCGCGGCTGAGCAGCCGCATGCCTACAGGAGCTTCAATGCCCACCACCATTGCTGAGCCGTTTTGCGACACCGAGGAAGCAGCGGCCTTCCTCCACAAGCCGCCCAGCTGGGTGTATGCCAATGCGGGGCGCCTCAGGATCCCCCGCTACAAGGTCGGCAATCACTGGCGCTACCGACTGAGTGAGCTGGCCTCGTGGGTCGAGTCCCACGCGTCAGGGTCGCTCAAGTGACGGCTGCATCGGCCTTCGCCGACGCCCGCCCAGTTGGCCCAGCGATCAATGAGGAACAGACGAGGCTGGTCATCAGGGCCGGCGACCGGGTCGAGGAACTCCACGCGCAGTACGCCAAGGCGGTCCATGACTGGCGGAGAGCCCGCGGCGTGCAGGTCACCCCGGCGTTCGCTGAGGTGCAGCGCCTTGTTCTCGCCATCGACGTCGCTGAAGCTGAACTCGATAGAGCGCAGGCAGGTGGGCCCGTTGCCGTTCACCCCTTTGGCCCACGACGTCGGTCCACAGGTGGTTGCTTGTGATCAGCCTCAAGCGACTCGAGGACGTGGAACTCACGGCCTACGAAGACTCGTTCCTCATCGGCGACCTACTGACCAATCGCGCCACCATACTTAGTGGCGAACCGAAGTCCGGCAAGACGCTCTTGGCGGCGGGCATGGTGATCGCCCTACTCAACGGTGAAGACACCTTCCTGGATCTGCCGATCTTCCGACAGGCACACCACGTCGTCTTTGGCCTCACCGACGACGGCGCAGAGGAAGAGCTCAAGGCCCGCCTGCACGATGCGGTCCCCCCGGGCAGCGTGAGCGTCTTCTCGATCCGTGAGCCGGGCGAACCCGACTACTGGGTCACGGTGCGCGACAAACTCGCAGAGTCAGGGGCGGACCTGTTCGTTCTCGACAACATGCTGGGCTCGTTGAAGGCTGGAGAAGACATCGCCAACTCCGTCACCGGGCAGGGCATCGTCACAATTCTTCGCATCCTGACCGGCAGCGGTGTCCCGGTGCTGGCGATAACCCACACGCCGAAGGGCAACTCCGAGGGCCTGTCGGTTTCCTCTTCGGTCATTGGCGGCCGAGCTATCGCTGCCGGTGCGCGTGGAGTAGCAACCCTCCGCAATAGCCAGAAGCAGGGACGCCGTTTGGCCACGGCAATGAACCGCGGCCACCAAGAGCTAGACATCAGGGTCAGCGTGGAGCGACGGTCCCCGGACTCCGAGGTGCCTGTCTGGAGCCGTGCTATCGCACCTGCCGCGGAATCCAAGAAGCGCAATCGGGCCGGGGACGACGCCGTGAACATGGGGCGCCTTGCCGACTACCTCGTTGCCGAGCAGCCGGCGGACGCCGGCAGCTTCAGGGCCGTCGCTGAGAAGCATGCCCAGCAGTTCCGGGTGTCGAAGAACAAGGCCCAGCGAGGACTGAAGAACTTCGCCCACCTGGACGGCGGCAAGTGGATTGCCGGGGCCAAGCCGTGACCTCGCGTGCGGCGTGCGTGTGTGCGTACCCCCCCTTAGTAGAACCCCCCGCACGCACACACATGAAAAACGCCGGGGCGACCCTAGGAGCACCGGCACGCCGGGCCGCAGGGAGCGCGCTGACGACGCCTGCGGGCGTCGACAGGCGCCGAGTAGCCATGACGCACGTAGGCACTCTGCCCTGGGCAGAGCGCCGGGCGCGCAATGAGGGCGTCGTGGGACTCCGCCCTGTCGCTGGTCCCGGTAGAGCGCTTCAGCGCTCTCCATTCACGTCCGTCCCGGTCAGGCGTGCGGTAGCTCGCCTGCGTTGACCTCTGGGCCGCTGGTCTGACGACCAGCCCCGGTTTCTGTTTCGTCCGTTCGCTGCGCACCAGCGCAGCGCCCATCCATTCCCCCTTTGGGGGCATCGCTGCCGGTGCCCTCCTGGGGCACCCGTTAGGGGTACTCATGATCGACACCTTGTCCGCCCCGGACATCTTCACTGGCTCACTTGAACCGCACCAGCTCGACGCTGCCGACTGGCTGATGGACCACCCTCGCGCGCTCTTGGCCGACGACGTCGGCTTGGGCAAGACCGTCGAGGCGATCGCCTACATCGCTCGCTTGGACTACGCAGGCGAGCTGCCTGAAGGTCGCACGTCGGTCATCTGGATCACTGAGGCGAGCCTGCTGAAGCAGACGGCCGAGGAGTTCGCTCGCTTCGCTCCCAGCCTGGCCGTGCTGACGTCCGACGATCGTCTCTTCGAGCCCGGCGGAAGCACGCTGCGCTGGGCGAGGTTCCATTCGAAATTCCCGTCTGGCGTGGACGTGGTGGTCGTGTCGCACGAACTGGCCGGCAATCGTGGCAGCGTCCTCAACGACAGGTTCGGTACCCCACCCCTTGTGGTGATCGACGAGGCGATGGCGCTGAAGAGCGGCGGACCACGCCACACCAGGATTTCCGAGATCACGGCGGCTGCCACGCGGGTGTTGGCGATGACAGCGACGCCGTACGAGAACTCGCCGCTTGAGACATACAACATTCTGCGTCTGCTGCACCTGCCGGACCTCTGGACGTCCGGTGAGTTCGACAGCCGCTTCGTGGAGTGGGCGCCCGCGTATCAGATTCCAGGTACGTGGAAGACGGTTCCGGCGAGGCCGCTGGGGGTGCGGCCGGAGGCCCGGGCCGAGCTTGCTGCCTACCTGCACAAGGTGATGCTTCGGCGGACGGTGGAAGACATCGGGGGTGCCGTGCCCGTTCGGGTTGGTGAGCAGGTGCGCTGGGTTGAGCTCTCGTCGGAACAGGCTGATGCGTACGACGTCGCCGCTCAGAACCGCGGCGGTGTCGGGCACATCCGGCGCACGGTCGCTGCCCGTGGGGCGGGTGACAGCTCTGCGCTGGTGGACGAGTTCATGCGCTACCTGGACTCACCGAAGACCCCGTCGAAGGTGATCGTCTACTGCGAAACGCTCGGGATCATCCACATGGTGTGCGAGCGGCTTGAGGCCGCCGGTATCGGCCACGTCAGCATCGAAGGCGCCAACAAGGCACCCGACCGGACCATCGCCCTTGCGGCGTTCCGAGACCGGCCAGAGGTCCGCGTGCTCGTTGGCTCGAAAGTCCTCGAGCTCGGTCTGAACATTCAGCACTGCAACGCCCTCGTGACGCTCGACTGCTCCGACAACCCGCAACGGGAGCGCCAGCGGGAGGGCCGCATCCGACGGCTGGGGTCGCCGCACGAGACGTACACGCATCTGACCCTCATGCCGGAGACCCCGACGGCGCGCAAGAAGTGGCAGACGCTCGAGCGCAAACGACGCGAAGCCGAAGCGCTGCTCAGGCGCCAGGACAACCAGACGACCGACCCCACCACCACGTACGGAGATCACCGATGAGCAACTTCCTCAACGACCTGTGGGAGAAGACGAAGAACACAGGCAAGGCGACGATCCAGATCGCCACGCTCCCCGCGGGCCTCGCCATGGATGTGGCGCGGCAGCTGCCGGGCACTGAGGCGCTGGATGATGGTCCGGCCGGCTTCTTCACCGGCAAGGGCGCCGCTGACTTCCTGATCGGCGAGGGCACCCTGACCGGCTGGTCAGTGAACCGCGCCGGCGAGGGCCTGGACTGGACGTACCGCAACGCGATCGAGAACCCGATCGAGACGACCTGGTTGAAGTTCTCGTCGTGGGCGTCGCACGACTCGTGGTCGCCGAACGCTGGCATCTCGTGGGCTGAGGCGTGGGAACGCTCCCGCGAGCGCAGCCTCGGACAGACGTTGCAGCTGGTTGGCAACGAGATGGCTGAGACGGTGCGTGATGGCACCGGCCTCAACACCCAGGATGCCATCGGGTCTATCCCGTTTGTGGGCGCGTACTTGTCTGGTGCTGGCATCGGCGTCGAGGAGAACAGCGACATCGTCGCGGCAGACCGTGACGCCTGGGCTGAGTTTCAGGAGTATTCGCCGTTCTGGTCGGGCGCGTTGGCGACGACCACGGACCTCAGCGCGCAGGTCGCGCTTGACCCGTTCCTGCTGGCGGCGAAGCCGCTGGGCGCCCTGCGCCAGGCCCGCAACCAGCGCCCCGTCCGCGAGGGCGAGGAGAACAACCTCGCCGAGCTGATGGCGACGGAAGACCGGGGCGAGGTGCCGGTCTTCGGGATGACGTTCTCGCAGCGTCGCGCGGGCCTGCGCTCGCGCACGGACCCACTGATCGGGACGACGAAGTCTGAGACGGTTTTCGAGGACGGCGTCGCCGTGTTCGACGAGGCCGGGAACCCGGTCGAGCGCGTCGTTACCGACAGGGCTGGCTGGCTGGATGGCAAGTCGGCGACGCAGGTGTACGCAGGTCTGAACCTGCGCACGCATGCGTACGGCACGGAGATTGCCACGCTGCTGTCGCGCACGAACCAGATCGCTGATGCCGGCGCGCGGGTGGATACCCGCCGCGACATCCTCGCGGCCATGGGCGGCGATCCGACTGCGATGGGCCGCCTGGCTGAGCGCGCGGAGACGGAGGAGTTCTCCTACGTCCTGTCGAACGCGATGCGCGCCCGCGGTGACGGCAGCCTCCAGGTGGCGATCACTGACGAGATGAACGCTGCCGCGATCGCCCGCGGAGAGGCTCTCCCCGCCTACTCCGATCCGGCCGTCGTGGCCGGCATTGAGCGTGAGATCACGTCCGCCGAGGGCTACTCCACGTGGCTGTACGGCGCGATGAAGGACCGCACCTTCCGGGTGAGTCCTGGCGGGCAGCGCGCGCTGGCGCGGCTGGATCGCCGCGGCCTTGGCCGCGACGGCACCCTGAACACTGGCTTTGAGCGTGTCGACAACTTCGTCAACGACCGCATGCTGGGTCGCTGGCGCTCCAACGGCTCACCCGTGGACGAGGCTCTGGCGGCCTCTGACGAGCTGAACCCGGCACCGCTGGCTGATGATGCCCTCGCCAACGGTCGCGTGTACCAGCCGGAGCGCTCGGTGCGGTTCACCTCGAGCAATGGCACGCCTGCCATCGCCATCCGTTCGGGCCTGAAGACGGCCGGCTGGGTTGCCGGCGGCTGGATTCCGAAGGCAGGCGCCGCGGTGTCGGACGCCTTGCGCGGTCGCGTCACCCACGGCTCTCTGAATGTCGAAGACCCGCACCTGTCGGTGGCTGTCGCGCAGGACATGGCCCGCCGCGCCGGCCTTGCACCGGAGCGCGTGCAGGCCCTCACCGACGGCGTGATCGCCGCGGAGACTGCGCCGGCGCGCGCCATCGCTGTCGCCCGCGCCCAGGACGAGGCGATGGCTGCCATCGCTGAGCGCTACGGCGTCGACAAGGACACCCTGGCGGCCATCTCGCAGGACCACTCGAAGCGTGCCGAGGCTGTCGCTGCCGCCATGCGCGGTCAGTCGTACAGCGGCCACGTGCGTGTGGGTGACGACGGTCGCCCCACACGCGGCGACGTGATGATGCTGCCCGACGAGGGCGGCACCGTGGTCGCGCCGATCCTCAACACGCAGACCGCGAACCACATGCTGCTGATGGACCTGGACTACGTCGAGGCGTGGCTGAAGCGTGACAACGTGCTCGCTTCGGTGAGCGCGGTACTGCGCAACGGCCGCAACCCGAACCCGCTGGTGGCTCGCGCCAACGAGGCCGGTTTCAACTCGAAGGTGACGAGCACCTGGAAGGGCACGTCGGACCGCCTGGTGCGTGTTGGCGCTGAGCGCAGCAACACGTGGTGGAAGCGTTCGGTGCTCCTGCTGCGTGCCCCGTCGTACGCGGCGCGCAACTCCATCGAGGAGGAGCTGCGCGTGATGGCTGTCGGCCGCACCGCGGCCGTGACCGACGAGGCTGTCGCGCAGGCGTACCATGACGCCCGTGACTTCGCCCGCCGTCGTGGCTGGACGAAGGATCAGGTCAACGAGTCTCTGCCGGCGTTCACCGAGCTGAACCTCGCTCGGACGCGCTTGGCGGACCTGACCGAGGATGCCTCCGACCCGGACCTCGCCGCCGAGGTCGCCACGATCAAGGCGGAGCTGAAGCGACTGCGGAGCCAGCGTGAACGACAGTTGAAGGATGGCGGTGACGTCGCGCAGGTGGATGCTCGAATCGCGTACCTCGAGTCGCGCCCCGCCCTGCTCGAGCAGGCGCAGTGGAGCGAGGAGGCTGCGGCGCTGCGCGCCCAGGTGGAGTCCCTCGAGGCCGCCCTGAAAGACCCGCAGTTCTCGGGCCAGGGCACTCGCACGCTGCCCGGCTTCGGCGACACGCAGTTCCCGAACGCTTTCGAGGGCAGCCGCGGCGCCATCTACCGCGAGCTGTCGAAGACCAGCCAGTTCGACAATGATGTCACCGGTTTCGCTGACGGCACCTACGCCCGCTTCCGCGGGCTGGGAGAGGCTGTCGATATTGACGTGTCCGTGGCCGGCACGCCGCAGGACGTCATTGACCGCCACGGCGAGGCTTGGTCCTGGATTCTGAACAAGCAGATTGCTCAGGATGCGGCCGGCCGGGTGGTTCTCCGTGGCATGGCTGACGAGCTCGAGCCTGACGAGATCGTGGCCCGCGTGCAGCGCTTCCTGAAGTCCGACGAAGGCCGGGACTACCGCAACGGCAACATCGTCCGCCACCACGACCCGGACGCGTGGGCCGAGGAGATCACCGACATGGTGATGCACTACGCCCCCACGTCGAACCTGTCGCGGAACCTCCTCGAGCGCGAGGTCGGCTTCGACGAGTTGCAGGCGGCGTTCCCGGACCACACTGTGCGCCCCCGGGCGCACCCCGCCGGCGTGGATTCCCTGATCGGCGTCAAGGCCGGTCGCATCGACCGGTGGTCTGCGCACGCCTTCCAATGGATCGACAAGATGTCGGTGCAGCGCATGACACGCCACCCCATGTTCAAGGTGCACTTCGAGGCGGAGCAGACGCGCCTCGCCGGCGACTACCTGCGCAAGGCGCAGCTTGAGCGCGGCGACGACGCCATGATCTCACTGGACGAGATCAACGACATCACGGAGCAGGCTCGCCGCTCGGCGGCGCTGAACGTGCGTCGCACCTTCTACGACACCACGTCGCGTTCGCACGCGGCGGAGAAGATGAAGTACCTGTACCCGTTCTTCGCGGCGCACCAGGACTCCATGTCGTTCTGGGGTCGCGCCATCGCGCAGCGACCTGAGGTGCTGCGCGGGTTGCAGATCGCGTTCAACCAGCCGTATGCGCTGGGTCTGGTCGTTGACCAGGACGGCAACGTGGTGGAGCCGGGCGAGGGCATCCTCGAGTCGGATCACCGGGTGCTGTTGCAGGTGCCGGCCGCTTGGGGCGGACCGGACCCGGAAGATCCGACACAGCAGGGAACCGGGTGGAGCGTCAACATCAACTCCGCCAACCTGATCACGCAGAACGGGTCCATCCTGAATCCAGGTGCCGGTCCGCTAGCTGCGATCCCGGCCGCGTACATCGCCACCAAGTTCGGCTCCTCTGATGAGCGAATCGGCGGCATGATGCGCTGGTTCAACGCCTTCGGCGCCCCGAACACGGGTGACAATCCGCTGCTGCCGGAGGCACTGCAAGCACTCGACCAAGCGATTCCGACGCCGATCAAGCGACTCGGCACCTTGTTTGATGCCTACAGCCAGAAGCACTCGCGTGAGTTCGTCGACATGTGGTCGATCAAGTTCCAAGAGGCTCAGGTCGAGTTCCACGAGAAGTACGATCGCCCCCCGAACTCGCAGGAGGCGGCCGAGCTCGAGCGCGAGGTCGACGAGGTCGTGAAGTCGATGGCGCTCCTGCGAGCGTTCTCCTCGATCCTGTCGCCGGTGCAGCCCCGGCCCCAGTCCAAGTTCGAGGGCTTCATCAAGGAGTACCAGCGTCTCGCCGACGAGGGCCGCAACAGCGGCCAGGGCTGGGCCTGGGCCACCGACAAGTTCCTTGACCGCTATGGCGAGGAGTACATCTACCTGACGCGTTCGTCGTCGGAGTACCGGGCCAACATCGACCCGACGACGGCGACGGTGCGCGCGCTGAAGGCGTACGAAGACCTCACTGAGGACACGCCGCCGGAGGTGTGGCAGGCGATTGTCGGCGGCGAGGGTGAGGGTGCGTTCAGCATCGACGCCTACCGCTGGATGCAGCAGAAGGACATCGCCCTGACCCAGGGCGGGGGCAAGCTGATCGACCGCAAGAGCGTGCGTGACGCCATGTTCTCGACTGCTGTCAGCGCCGGCTACCGCGAGTACAACAAGGCGATGGACCTGTTGCAGTCCATCGCCACGCAGAACGGTCTGGTGTCGCCGAACGATCACCCCGAACTGCGCAGACTCCGCGCGGAGGTCATCGACGAGCTGTCTGAGCGGTTCCCGCAGTGGGCGGAGAACCGGATCGGTAAGCGCGACTACGAGTCGACGATCCTGCCTGGCCTACGGAAGGTTGCCGCTGATCGGCGGCTGTCGCGCGACCCTGCCCGTGGTGACATCCGAGCACTCAACGACTACCTGTTCTACCGCGGAGTCATCGTCGATGAACTCCAGAAGCGCGTAGACGCAGGAGAACCTGGCTCGATCACGGCGCAGGCGAACGCCGACATCCTCACGCTGTTCGTGGGGATGGTGGACGAGCTGAGCGAGAGCAATACCCACTTCGCCAACTATCACGTCCCGGGTCTGATCGACCGTGACCCCTTGTACCGCCCCGACCTAATTGGAGAGACGACCAGATGAGTACCTTGCTTGAACTCTTGATGCGCGCCGCCCGAGGCGGAAGCCAGACCGAACGGCCACGTCCAAGCGGCAGCAAACTGTCACAGATCCAAGCCTTGGCGGAGGGCCGAATCAATCTGTCCGACCTGGGTGGCGGCGGCACCGCTCGCCGCGAGGATGAGGGCGGCGTGTGGCTGGGCGAGTGGGGCCGCAATGGCGGTATCCGCTCCGGCGTCAGCCCGACCTACGCCTCGAACCTGCCGCTTGGCTGGTCGCAGAAGAAGCAGCAGCAGGCGTTCGACCGCATGTCCAACGCCTACGGCGTCCCGGTCGGGCTGGACGACTTTCTGGGCGAGTGGGATGCGGCTGTGAAGCTTGCTGCGCGCTCCTGGGAGGCGACGAACGGGGGCAAGACCGGCACCCCGCTGTCCGTGTGGGATGTGATCGACCTGCGCGCCCGCTCCGCCGGCGGCAGCGGTGGCCGCGGCGGTGGTGGTGGCGGTGGTCGCCCTCGCACGATCACACAGACGTCGCGCACCATCAACGAGATCACCGAGGGTGGCGCGTGGGCGCTGATGACGGACGCCGCGCGTCAGGCATTGGGCCGTGCCCCGACGGATGAGGAGGTGCGCGCGTTCGCGCAGCGCGCCAACCAGATCGCGTCGGCGAACCCGCAGATCACCAAGAGCACGATGACGCAGAACGCGGACGGCTCGTCGCAGACGACGAACACGACCGTGCAGCCTGGCGCCACCGGCGACGACTTCGCACTCGAGGCGAAGAAGATGACGGACACGCCTGAGGCCGGCGCCTACCAGGCGTCGACCACGTACTTCGATGCGCTCATGCGGGGCATCGGCTCGGTGGTGTGATGGTGACCGCCACAATCACTGCATGACCGTTTGACCTGTCCCGAGTTCCCCGGACACCGATGTTGGAGCGAGAATCGCTTCACGAGAGGAGTCTGGATGCCTGCAGCAAAGCCCGAGGAGTTCCGTCGCAGGGCGGTGGAGTTGGCGCGGTCCGGTGACAAGCCGGTGGCGCAGATCGCGAAGGACTTGGGGATCAGCGAGTCCGGTCTTCGCCGGTGGATGGCGCAGGCCGAGGTCGAGAACGGTGAGCGTCCCGGTTTGAGCAAGGACGAGCGGTCCGAGCTGGTGCGTCTTCGTCGTGAGAATCGTGTTCAGGCGATGGAGATCGAGATCCTGAAGCGGGCGTCGGCGTACTTCGCCAAGGAGAACGTCCTCCCAAAATAGGGTTCCGGCTGGTCCACGAGCTCGCCGCGGATGGCTTTGCCGTCGCGGTGATCTGCCGGGTCCTGGGTGTCTCGACGTCGGGCTACTACGAGTGGCGCAGCCGGCCGCCATCGGCGCGTGATGTCGCCGACGCGCACCTGCTGAACGTCATCCGCGAGATCCATGCCGCGTCGCGGCAGACCTACGGGGTCCGGCGGGTCCACGCCGAACTGCGCCTGGGCCGCCAGATCCGGTGCAGTCGCGGCCGGGTCGAACGGCTCATGGTCCTGGGCGGCCTGCAGGGTGTTCACCGCCGCAAATGGCGCCACGCAGGTGGCCGGTCGCCGGCGGTGTTCGAGGACCACGTCAGACGCGAGTTCGTTGCTGATGCGCCCGACAAGCTGTGGGTCACCGACATCACCCAACACAGAACCGTCGAAGGGTGGGTCTACTGCGCTGCGGTGATCGACGTCTACTCCCGCCGATGCGTCGGGTGGTCGATCGCCGATCACCTGCGCACCGAGTTGGTCGTCGACGCGATCGACATGGCCAGATGGCGTCGCAAGCCGTTGCCGGGAACGGTGGTCCACTCCGACCGCGGAACCCAGTTCACGTCCTGGCTGTTCGGCAACCGGCTCCGCGAGGCCGGACTGATGGGATCGATGGGCAAGGTCGCCTGCGCCTACGACAACTCCCTCATGGAGTCGTTCTTCGGCTCGATGCAGATCGAACTGCTCGACCGCCGGAACTGGTCAACCCGCGCCGAGCTGGCCAACGGGATCTTCGAGTGGATCGAAGCGTTCTACAACCCGACCCGCCGCCACTCGAGCCTGGACTACCTCAGCCCAATCGAGTACGAAACCCTTCACACCGCCACCGACCAAGCGGCATGATCAACACACAAGAACCGTCCGGGAAACCCGGGACAGGTCAGTTCGCAACAACATCGCAGCAGTTCTGACTGCGGCTTTCGTCGGTGGCCTGACAGGGTCGGGCGCAGTCCTCCTACTTGGCCCGGATGAAGGCCCGCGCGGTGAACGTGGTCCGCGCGGGCCTGAGGGTCAGGCGGGCGCGGTCTACCCACTTCCGTCCGGGTCCGGCTTCTTGCAGCACCAGTTCGATTTCTGTCCATCGGGCACAAGAACCGGAGGGCTGATCGCCGAGTACCGATCGTCGTTCCCGGGTGAACAGGAGATTTTCGACTTCCTTGAGGTTTGCATCGTCAGGTAGCACGGGCTCGACTCTTCTCGACCACCCACCCATGCGATCACGCAGAACCAGGAGAACCATCAGTAGGTTCGGGAACGACGAAAGGCCCCACGCCGTTAAGCGTGGGGCCTTTGTCGTGAGTTCAGAAAACGTAGTAGATGAGGGCGCTGATGCCGGCCCACAGGCCGATGCCATAGAACAGGGCCAGCGCTCCGTAGAACAGGGCTGTCGACCACGGCCACCGCTGGAACTGTCCGCGCACCGTCGTCGCCGGATGCGTGTACCACTTCTCCGCCCGGGGCACTGGGTACCTGTCCGTCATCCCCGGGATCGTACTACCAATTGATGATGCGCATGGTGGCCGTCAGCGGCCAAGCAAGACCTCCGGCGTACGCAGCGGTGCGGCTCTCGCGACGCGCCTGCGCGCGTCAGGAGAAGCGACGAAACAGGTCCTCGAAACCGTTGGGGGTACGAATACCCCACCGTGAGGCTGATAGACGGTGTACGGCTAGCGGTTGTAACGATTTCGACCTCAAGAGGGACCTCTTGCGGCGATCTCTCAAGCTCGTGATGGGTCGCCCCGGAACGACCAGACGACAGCGTCAAGAGCGGTGCTGCCCGGGGGCGATAGCTCTACCGATTCCGAGACGACGAACTGCTGAAGCAGCCAACGTCGCGCAGCAGAGGTGCGGCTGCCTCGAAGTCTTCGGTTTTAGGGTCGATCTCATTTCGAATCTTGAACAAGTCGGGGCAATCGACGCCACGGTCGATCGCAGACTCAAGTTCAGTGAGGGTCACCCCGCCGAGATCACCATCGCTTGCTTCGCCACAGGAAACCAGCGTGGGCAAGATGCACGCAGCCATTGCCAATCGCAGGAACGTGCCTACGCGGCTCGAGGGTTCCGATTTCACTACTGGGTCACCATCACCGCATCCGCGGATGCTCATTGCCCGTTGTCCCGCTGCCATCGCGCAGCATCAAGATGCTTCTGCGCCATGAATCGATCCTGGTCATCGAAGAGGTCGGCCCAGCGTTCGTCCAACACTGCTCGCTCCACGGTGAGCTCTTCGCAGCCGAGCACAAGGAGCCTCAAGAGTCCGCTGTTCACGTTCGTACTGTGGACCAGCCGGCGAGATGCCTCGACCGCCCCGTGACGATCAATCATTTGCTCCCACGCCGTTGGCGCGTACCCAAGATTTCTCGACTTTGCGATCGCGGCTTGGCATGCCGTCAGGTAGTCAGCTTCATCGTTCACCATCCCAGTGTCGGCCGAAGTAGTGCCGTGAATCCACGACATCGCCAAACTCGGCCAATCAGGCCCTCTGGGACTGCGGGTAGGGACACTCCACCGGAGCGCTACCAGTAGGGCCGGGGCATGTACCGGTGAGGACCCAGCCGGAGGATCGCAGTGAGCTCTCCGTCGCGCCCGTCGCGGCTCAAGAACACCGTGGCTGCGTTGATGCCTGACTGGAGCGCCTCGAGAAGAGCCGGATCGCGCTCCATCTGATCCTGCACGATCCGCCCGACGACCACAGACTTGCCATTCTCAAGCCTTACCAAGACGTCAATCTCGATGGTGCCGGCCAGTTTCCCCGAAGCCACCCGTCGCGTCCTCAAGTCACACCACAGGTTGCCCCTGCCCCGGTCCCCCAAGGCGGCGTTCCGCTCCGGGAACCACCCCTCCTTCGGTCGAAGCTGGACCTCAATGAGCTTCCCTTGGTAGAGCAACGGTCGCTCCGGGGTCTTCTTCCTCCTGAACATGGCCATGCAAAGAACGTACTGAAGAGACGGCCACGCGTGCCGAGATAGTTCGCCAGAAACACCCAAGGGGACCCGTCGAGCCTCCGGCTCGAGGGTGGCTAAGGGGTGCCCCGGGCGGCACAGCATTGAGGTTGGCCGCCCCGCCCAGCGCTATGGGGCACTGGCAAGAAGGCTCTCGGCCTCGTGAGCAATGGAAGCCTCGTCACCAGCCGCATACGCCTTCACGTCCAGATCATCCCAGGCCGACTTTGCAGCACTGAACGCTGAGTGCTGTTCTGTCGTCTCGGGTGGCACGTAGAGCACCCGCACTGGCACGTCTGGGTCGACCTCAGCAATCGGGTTCTTCCTTCGCGCACTGTTCCTCACCTCACCGCCGCGTCGTCGCAGCTGGCCGACCGCGAAGCTCCAGGCCTGTACGTCCTGGAGCAAGTTGTCCATGCCTTGGCGCTGGAATGAAACGACACGCGAGAGCTGCCTCACATGCTCGCTGCCAATCGCAAACTCAAAATGGGCAACCTGCTTCATCGTCTCGAGTTTGACGTCTCGCTGAATCTGGCGGGGACGGATTCCCTGCCCGCCGAGGTATGCCTCACCGAGCCTCGTCACTGCCTCAGCGCGTGCCGTACGTCCGCGCCCCAGCGGTGGTTCGAGCACCAGTGCGGGAAAGAGGCGAGACACAGCTTCAGTTGCCGACTCGGCCGCAACGGGTGTGCCTTCCGAAATCTGTACAGAGTTGTTTAGTCGACCCCTCTGATGCTCAAGCCACGCGAGCGATGGCGGACGTGACTCGTATCCCGGTTCGTGATCGAGATCGAGGTATCGCACATCCGTCTGGCCGAATCGGCGTTCCAGTCGATTCAGCCAATACTCAGCACGGCTAGCGTCGCCGCCCAGCTTCGATGCACGCCTCAGGGAGATGACGCGACGCATGTCCCAATCGCCATCAGCGTTGCCTACTACGACTCCGATGTTTACGAACTCGGCGCGCAATGAGTCAGGTACGTACCGGAGCACCCAGTACTTGTACATCGAAGTCACCTCCATCTCAGTGCGCAGCCCGAGCTGATAATTCTCGCAGACGCTGGGCGACCGGTCCTCGACGACGATAGAGCGCCCATGCGACAGTCTCGAGTTCCGATTCCGAGACCCCCCACTCAACTGGAACAGAAGCCACTGCCCCAATGAGTTGCTGCGGAGTCACACCCTCAAGCCTGACAGCAGCTGCCTCGAATGCCTCGGGGTTACTCCCGGCGACTGGACCTCCCCACCTCCAGTCACGATCCACCATGGTGGCAAGTGACTCGGCATCCCAGCCGGGGCCTCCGCCTAGCCACCAGCCGTGGTCGAAGGTCCACATTGCGTAGTCCTTTGACTGATCGAACAGCCACTGTTCGTCGTCCCCCATGCACCAGTCCCAGAGCGCGAAGAAAGACGGCATCCTGTCCGGGTTGCCATCACGGCGGGAGTAGACGAGGCGGTCGCCTTCCTCGGCAGAGTCCAGTACGAGCGAACCGTGGGCGATGCCTGGCCTTAGGCGGTGAAACGTCGCGTACTCCCAGCCGCTCAATGCCTCCGGGACTTCGATCAACTCGACCTTGACCGCGGGAGCTTCAATCAGCATCGCTGCTGCGGCGACGATCTGTTCTGCGCTCAGAATCTCGTCGCCCTGAGCATTCCCAGGCACCTTCAACCAGTACGAGCGGCCGTCGTCCGCCAATCCTAGAAACGCGTTTGACCCTGACCCGCTCTTCCGAACTGGCGCGATAAGCCTCACAGCGGGACGGCCTCGCGGGGCTCCGGCTAGTGCCCCGTTCCAATCGGCGCGATCGAACATGGATGGATGGTGTCACAGCGAAGAGCGGAAGGTGGCCCGACTCCCATGACCGGGGCTGACTCCAATCAGGCGGGCTCAGCCGGCAACTGCCGCCGTGGGGCGCGCTAGTGCACTAGCGCGGTTTGCGAACTCTCGACTCGGTGGGTGCAGTGCTGGATCTGCTGGCGGCGCCCCCTCCCACTGGTTGATACTGACGCCGCGACAGGCACCAACCGAAAGTGGTCCACGCGGGCACTGTGTACGTGGGTCGCCGCCACGTTCCTCGGAACCCTCCTCAGCACATTCCTCGTGTCGGCTCTAGAGCCACGAGTCGATGGCTGGATGGAGTCGGCCGGTCTCCGCGAGCCCACTGTCGAGGTGGTCACTGAGAGCCTCAACTGCCCCGTCAGCGTAGGTGGCGAAGACACCGAGACCGGTCTGACGATGAAGGTCCGGTTCGACGAGTACTCCTGCTGGAGGGACGAGATTGCCCCCCTCCAGGCTGGACAAACCTTCGAAGTCGTCTTCGCTGCCCGGAACATGTCGTCTGAGCAGATTGACGACTGGACTCTTCGCGTGGAACTCCCAGATGGTGTATCCCTCGTTCCCGACTCAGTCCTCTGGGGGAACGCGAGGATTCCCGACGGGGTGCGAGCTTCGAACGGAGCATTCACCGAGGCCGGCGGGAACTTTGGCAGCTACTCCCCAGGGGGAAGCTTCTACGTGATGGCGACGCTGATTGTTGGTGAGGCAACCGCCTTGGATTGTGGGGAGGCCCAAGCCATGAACCTGGTCGGCGTGGTCACCACTTCCACCGGCGAATCGGATCGGGCTTGGGTGCGGGCCTACGTTCGGATGCCTTGCCCGGCTTCGGGCGGGTGACTGTAGGGGCCAGATCCGGCAGAAGGCCACCGGTCCTCTCACACGCAGCCGCCTCTAGGTGGTCCGACGAGCACTGATGATCGGCGTTCTCGCTATAACCGGTACACACGCCTGAAATGGCTCGTAGCCTGACGGTTGATCCAAGGTCAGGTACATGCAATGAGTGACGGCAACGGATGGCCCCCCGGCTGGTACGACTACGGGCGCGGCTCATCCCGATGGTGGGACGGTTCTCAGTGGACCTCCCACGTCGAACCCCGCGACTCGACGGTTCCGCCGCCCCCTCCCACGTCGTCATCGCCCGCCGTCGCACCACCACCGCCCCCGCCGCCTCCGCCGCATGGCAACGCGTGGCCGCCAACCCCCTCTTCAGTCGGCGGAGTCGGCAAGACGCTCGAATGGGGACCAGCCGTCTGGTTCGGCTGGTCCGGCTTGGCCCTCATGTGCCTGATGGGGCTCGTTGACTCAGGCCTCGAGGGGTTGCTCGGCTTCTCCGGCCTCTACGTCTTGGGCGTGGCTGTCGTCGCGCTGATCCGCGGCCACGTGGAGTGGGCTGGGATGCGCAGTCGAGCCCTTGGCGGGGTCGCCCTGGCCACGGCTTTCGCTCTCATCGCCTTCAGCGGCGCAAGCGCTGACCCGCAACCCGAGTCATCCTCTGCGGCGGTAGCCAGCGAGGAATCAGTAGACAAGGAAGACGAGGAGCCTGAGCCGGCTCCGACACCCGAACCCACGTCTGAACCAACGACGCCGGCAGTCAGCCCGGCGTCGGCCGAACAAGGCACGGCGCTGTCCGCAGTCGCAGCGTTGGCGGTAAAGGGCCGCGCTCCCAAGACCGGGTACTCGCGCGAAGCCTTCGGTCAGGCTTGGTTCGATGCCGACCGCAACGGTTGCGACACACGCAACGACATGCTCCGGCGCGACCTGGTCGAGAAGAACATGTCCAACTCGTGCAAAGTCCTTGCCGGGACGCTGCGGCCCGACCCCTACACCGGTCAGGAGATCAGATTCGAGGTCGGAGGCCCCAGCGAGGTCGATATCGACCATGTCGTGGCCCTCAGCGACGCGTGGCAGAAGGGCGCCGGGACGTGGTCAGCAGAGCGCCGCCTCGCTTTCGCCAACGACCCGCTCAACCTCTTGGCCGTCGATGCCGGGGCCAACCGATCCAAAGGTGACGGCGATGCGGCCACCTGGCTGCCGCCCAACAGGCCCTATCGCTGCGAGTACATCGCGCGCCAAGTGGCAGTGAAGGTCAAGTACGAAGTATGGGTCACCGCTGCGGAACGCGACGCCATGGTTCGAGTGCTGTCCAACTGCGCCGACCTGGCCGCAACGGACCCGGGCACTGCGCCCACCGAGGCTGCACTCCCGCGAAGCAGCGCGCCGACCACACCCCCGCCGGCGCCGGCGCCCGCGCCCGCGCCTGCACCATTCGCACCCCAGCCACCGCCACCGCCCGCTCCCGCCCCTCCACCTCCGGCCCCCAGCAGCGTCTACTACGAGAATTGCACCGCCGTGCGAGCAGCAGGAGCGGCCCCCATCTACGCAGGACAACCCGGCTACTCAAACAAGCTCGACCGCGATGGTGACGGCGTCGCCTGCGAGTAAGCCATCGACATCGTGACGATCCGCCAGGACGCCTTCTGCGCGCGTCAGAAAAAGCGACGAAACAGGCCCTAGAAACGGTCGGGGGTACAAATACCCCGCAGTGAGGCCGCTAGGCGCTCCACGGCTAGCGGTTGTAGTGGATTCGACCCCGAGAGGGAGTGCCCCACGCCGTGAAGCGTGGGGCCTTTGTCGTGCGCTCAGAAGATGACGGTGATGGCGCCGTACACGAGGGCGAACAACCCGAACAGCCAGAACGCGGGGATCGCGTACCGGATGGCACGGTCCGACAGCGACGGGTTCGGGAACATGCGCCGCTCACGCTCGTACGACCAGTGCTGGTCGTACGGCGGGTGGATCGGCTGCTCCCACACGGAGCGCCGCTCGGCCTTCGGATCATCCGTCACATGCGAAGGCTATCGGCGACCGCTGACACCAAGCTTGCTTCTACACGGCGCGGTGCAGGGCACGGCTCCGATCCCCCGAATTTAGGTTCGGACACAGAGAGGGAGACAGAGAGGGAGAGGGAGCGGCGAGTTTAAAACCCCCGGGTCAAGCGTGGGCGCGCACAGCCGGCCGCGCACCCCTCCCCCTCCCCCTGGCACGGCTAAGTGACGCGGTGCGCCGTGACGCTCACCCACCGGGCCAGCCAGCGGCAAGCGACGAGCGCAGGTACAAGTCCTTGTGGGTCAGTCCAATATCCGGCGGCACGTCAACGAGGGGCAGGCGGTGTGCCTGCCCCTCGTGTGTGTCGCCGCTCAGCCTGAACCTCAGGCGGCTGCCGCATCTTCGTAGGAGAGGGCGAGGTAGACCATGTCTCGACCGCGGTCCGCGTCGCACGGCCCGGCAAACCGGGTGACCTCGTACGGCTGACCCACGTGCTCAGGCAGCAGCGAGTCCAGTGCGAAACCCTCGAGGGCGGACCAGTAGTCGACGTCGGAACCGACCACCTCAGGGAGGTTGAGCAATTCGACGACGTATTCAGTGGTGGATTCGCCCTCGTCGCACTCGAGCTGGAATCGGGACAGATCGAAGATGTACTGAGCCATGATGACCTCCTGGGTGGGAACGTACTTCCACATTAATGCACACGCGACCCGCCGTCTACTGTGTGTTGTGTAGACATTTTTCGGTCCCGATCCGCACGCAGTCCGCAAGCGGACTGGACCGCTCAGCAACAGACCGGTGTAGGCGCCACCGGAATTGCCCGCCGTTCCGAGCGACCTCACGGCACGGCGGGCGCCCCGCTAGTCCGCGGAGGGATCTTTTAATCCGCGGGTTGTGGGTTCGAGTCCCACGGGCCCTACCAGGCGGTTCCGGCGAAATGTCACTGTTGGACTCCCCCGACTTGGGGTCATCGGCCCTGTGTGAGAACACTGTGGGAACACGAGCCCCCGGAGCCCGTGGGACGAGCGCCATGGCGGCCTCCGCGGCCTGCCGGCCGACGCCCTGGCTGACCGTGCCGGAGTGTCGGCGGGCGGTCATACGCTCGGCCGATGGGCGACGATGACCGGAATGAGGGCGACGGTCCGGGCGAGTGCCTCGAGCACGCCTGGAAGCTGAAGGGTGTGACGATCGCGATGGACGGTGCCCACGAGGACTACAAGTGTCTGCGGTGCGGAGCTGTTTCGATGCAGCAGTCTGGGCCCGGGTGGCACCCGGGGTACTAGTCGATGGTGTGCGTCGGGTCGACGGTGCCGCGGATGACCGGGAGCATGTACTCCGCAGCTCCGCGCGTCCGCCCATCCGTCATACGGGCAGCGATGATGTCCTCGTCAGAGGCGCGCTCGCAGTCCTCTTCGGACATCGTCAGCGGGTACATCATGGTGCCGAGGGTACGCCCCTGGCTGACATCAAGGCGTCCCGTCGGCGATCGCCTGCATACTGGTGCGCATGTCCGCACAGCACCCGTCACGGTCGTTCCGCGGATGTGGTCTGTGCAAGCCGCACCAGCGCCGCGGCCTGGGCCGGTCGGAGCGTGAGCCGTTCGCTGTCCGCCGGCAGATCGGGAAGACGAAGCGACTCACCCGCCGCTGGATCGTGGACTGAACCACACCGCTGCAGAGGTGTTTCACCTAGCCTGACGTCATGCCGCCCGAGATCATCGTTCCCTCCAAGAACCAGATCCGGAAGGCCGGAAAGTTCCTGCGGGACCTTGATCAAGAACCCGATCTGTCAGCACTGGACGGGACCAAGGTCGACGAGGCACTCGAGATCGTTCAGTTGTTCCGCGCGGCGCACGCCTACCCGATGCTGAAGGTACGGATCGGACTCGAGGGTTTCGTGAGAACGACCAAGGTCAACGGGGGAACGACGCAGCGACACAAACGAGTTGCTCGCATCGTTCGGAAACTGCGTCGGACGCGAGACGGACCAGGCGGCGGCACCGCGCTCGATCGCCTTGAGGACATCGGGGGGTGCCGGACGGTCGTCGCCACGCCTCAGGAACTCTCGAAGCTAGCGGCACACATCCGCAGGCGGTGGAGTGGCCAGTTCGTGCGGAGCCCTCGCGACTACGTCGCCATGCCGAAGGACATGGGATACCGGGCGATCCACTTCGTCGTCGAACGTGACAAGCGAGCGATCGAGATCCAACTCCGGACGCGAGGTCAGCAGCAGTGGGCCGATGCTGTTGAAGCAGCTGACGCGCGCTGGGCAACGGTCGACGGCATCAACCTGAAAGATGAGGTTGCACCGGAGGAGTTGAAGAACTTCTTCCGCACCGCAGGCGAGATGATCTATCGTCGTGAGTTCGGGATCGCGCTCGACGATGCCTTCCACGCAGAGTTCGACGAGGCCCGCCGGCAAGTGATTGCGGCCGGCTTCTACACTGGCTAGACAGGAGGTCCGGATGTCCAACACCACCGTCCACGTGTTGATCGTCTACCGCTACGACGACCATCACCTCGACATTCAACAGTTCGACGACATCGCCGAGGCCACCGCGGCTTACGCCGAGATGGAAGCACTGCACGTCAAGGACGCTGACAAGTTCGAGGTTGTACTGGTCGGAGCGGACAGCCTCGCCACGATCGAGAAGACCCACGGGCACTACTTCGCGAAGGCGGCCGACTCGCTGACGGAGTCGCTGTTCTCGGAGTTTCTCAGGTAGTCCCAGGAAGAGAACACCCCACAGTCGGCCAACGCCAGGGGCGACGTCCTCGTCAGTGAACCGCCACGTCGAGGCGTACCGAGAAGGTCGCATGTGTGGCTACGGGTTGGCGGCCGCGCAACGGCGCCGCACAAAGTCGACTGTCACTCCGGAGCGGTCTGCGACCTCGTCGATCGAGTGGAGCGGGGACAGGCGGTCAGCGTGTGCTGTCATGCGACCACCGTGCCGCCCGGCGGTGACAGTCAGTGGTCTGCCAGCACGCCATGACAGTCCGCAGGTGTGAAAACACTGTGAGAACGGAGGCGCGCAGAACGGCCGGACGCCGCCGACACTACCCGGCACGAAACGGCTGACATCCCGGTACAGAACGGACGAACCTGACATCAGACGTCACCGCCCGGCACGTCCTCGACAGGACTATTGATCCGCAGGTTGTGGGTTCGAGTCCCACGGGCCCTACCAGGACCGACCTCAGCGAGCGCCCGCGCCGCCGAGGGTGAGGACGCCGGCCTGCGGCGCGCCGCAGCAGCCACCGCCGGAGGCGGCGGGGTCGTCGAACGCGCCGGCACCGTCGCACACCCCGGTCTCGGGCAGCACGAGGTCGACGCGGTCGGCCGCCTCGAGGTCGCCGTCCAGCGCGGCGACGACCGAGCGGACCTGCTCGTACCCGGTCATGGCGAGGAAGGACGGCGCGCGGCCGTAGGACTTCATGCCGACGATGAAGAAGTCTCGCTCGGGTTGGGCCAGCTCGCGGTGGCCGTGCGGAGCCACGTCACCGCAGCTGTGGTGGTCGGGGTGGATCTGGTCGGCGAGGATCCGCGCAGCGCCGAGGGCTGGGTCGAGGTCCAAGCGAACCTCGGCCAGGAAGCTGAAGTCCGGGCGGTAGCCGGTCACCACGATCACCTCGTCGACGTCCTGGACCCGCTGACCGCCGGTGGAGACGAGCGTCAGTCGACCGTTCGACTGCGTCTCGGCGGACACCGTGCGGAACTGGGTCACATCCGTCACGACTCCGCTCGCCGCCGCGGTCCGGGCGTCCTGCCCGAGCTTGCCGCGCTGCTCGAGCTGGTCGTTGTCGCCGCCGCCGAACGCATCGCCGACGCTCGGGCGGCGCAGCAGCCAGGAGACGCGGGTCGCCGGTTCGTGACCGGCGAGGCGGGCCAGACCGATGAGCGCGCCCTGCGCGGACGCCCCCTTGCCTGCGACGGCGACGTGCCTGCCGACGTAGCGTGCGGCCACAGCCGGGTCGGTGAAGTCAGGAATGCCATAGATGAACCGGTCAGCGTTCTCGCGCTCCCCCAGGGCGGGCCAGCCGTCGGCGCCGAGCGGGTTCGGTCGGGTCCATGTGCCGGACGCGTCGACCACGGCGCTCGCCAGCAGGCGCTCACGCCCGTCGGCGGTCTCGACGTGCACGGCGAACGGATCGGCGTCGCGACCGGAGTCGACCAGGAGGTCACGGCCCGCCCGGCTCACCCCGGTCACCCGGGCGCCGAAGTGGACCGAGCCCCGCTCGGACGCGTCGAGGACGTCGGCGAGGGGGCGCAGGTACCGCTCGCGCCACTCACCACCGGTGGGGTAGGTCGCCTCGTCGGGCGCGATCCACCCGGTGCCGGCGTCGAGGAGTTGCCGTGCGACGGGGTCGACCAGCTCGGACCAGGACGAGAACAGGCGGACGTGCGCCCACTCGCCCACGGCTGCCCCGGCGTCGCGGCCGGCCTCGAGCACGACGAAGTCCATGCCGCGCGAGGCGGCGTTGGCGGCGGCGGCGAGGCCGACGGGACCGGCGCCGATGATGACCACGGGGTGCTGCACAGGAGGCTCCTTGATTCGGGACAACTTCATCGACGTGTGTCGATGGATCAAACGTATCGACAGTCATCGATGAATGCAAGGTATCGTTCTGGCATGTCGAAGCCACGAGTCGCGGCGACGCCGTCGCGTGACCGTCGTCCGGCGCCGAACCTGAGCCGAGAGGACGCGGAGAACTACGCCGCGTGGTTCGCGCTGCTGGCCGACCCCACGCGGGTCCGCCTGTTGCACCACCTCTCCACCTCGCCCGCCGGAGCGTTGAGGATCGGCGACCTGGCCCATCAGCTGGAGATCAGCCAGAGCACCTGCAGCCACCACGCCGACCTGCTGAAGAAGCTGGGATTCGTCGTGGTCGACAAGGTCGGCACCTCCAGCGTGGTGTCGGTCAACACCGCCTGCTGCACCGGCCTCCCCCACGCCGCCGATGTCGTCATGGGTTCGCTCGCGGCGCCCCCCTGCTGCCCCGCGGACCTGCCGACCGACGTGGCCGTGCGCCCGGTGGCGGACGCGGACATGCCGCGCGTGCTCGCCATCTACGACCAAGGCCTGGCGACCCGCAACGCGACCTTCGAGACCACCGTCCCGAGCGCGGACCAGCTGCGGTCCCGGTGGCGTCCCGGGCTGGCCTGGGTGGCCGAGCTCGACGGCGAGGTCGTCGGCTGGACCGCGGTGACGCCGACCTCGGACCGCGAGTGCTACGCCGGCGTCGGCGAGACCTCCGTGTACGTCGCGGAGTCGGCCCGGGGCCGCGGCGTCGGCAAGGCCCTGCTGTTCGCCCAGGTCACCGAGGCGGACGCCGCCGGGCTCTGGACCCTGCAGACGTCGATCTTCCCGGAGAACCGCGCCAGCCTCGCCCTGCACCACTCGGCCGGCTACCGGACCCTCGCGGTGCGGACCCGCATCGGTCAGCTCGACGGCGTGTGGCGCGACACCGTACTGCTGGAACGTCGCAGCCACGTCCTCTGAGCACCTCGACGCACGGGGCAGGCCCTTGCTATGCCTCGGCCGCCGGGGTGAGGGACGCCAACAGCGCCTCGATGCGAGTCCGGATCTCGTCACGGATCGGTCGGACCGACTCGATGCCCTGACCGGCCGGGTCGTCGAGCACCCAGTCCTCGTAGCGCTTCCCGGGAAAGTACGGGCACTCATCGCCGCACCCCATGGTGATGACGACATCGGACTCGAGCACGGCCTGCTCGGTGAGCTTCTTGGGCTGCTCGCCGGCGATGTCGATGCCGACCTCGGCCATCGCCGCGACCGCGACCGGGTTGATCTGCTCGCCGGGCATCGACCCGGCCGACCGGACCTCGACCGCACCCTCGGACAGCGTGGAGAGGAACCCGGCGGCCATCTGGGACCGGCCGGCGTTGTGGACGCAGACGAACAGGACGGAGGGACGATCAGTCACGGGTGACTCCTCGGGCAGCGTCGGTGGACGGGAAGAACCGTCGCGCCCACAGCGCGACGTAGACGAGGCCGACGAGGACCGGCACCTCGATGAGCGGGCCGACGACCCCGGCCAGCGCCTGACCCGAGGTGACGCCGAAGGTGCCGATCGCCACGGCGATGGCCAGTTCGAAGTTGTTGCCCGACGCCGTGAAGGCCAGCGTCGCGGTCTTGGCGTAGCCGAGGCCGAGCCACCGCCCCACCACCATGCCGAGCGCGAACGTCACGGCGAAGTACACCAGCAGCGGTACCGCGATTCGCACGACGTCGAACGGCTCGCTCGTGATGGCGTCGCCCTGCAGGGCGAAGAGCACGACGATCGTGAACAGCAGCCCGTAGAGGGCCCACGGACCGAGGCGCGGCAGGAAGGTCTCCTCGTACCACTCACGCCCCTTCGCCCGCTCCCCGATCGTGCGGGTGAGGAAACCCGCCACCAACGGGATCCCTAGGAACACCAGGACGCTCACGGTGATCGCCCAGAACGAGAAGTCGGCGCTCGTGGTCTCGAGCCCCAGCCAGCCGGGCAGTGTCTGCAGGTAGAACCAGCCGAGGGCAGAGAAGGCGAACACCTGGAAGACCGAGTTGATCGCCACCAGCACGGCGGCGGCCTCTCGGTCGCCGCAGGCCAGGTCGTTCCAGATCAGCACCATCGCGATGCAGCGCGCGAGACCGACGATGATCAGGCCGGTGCGGAACTCCGGCAGGTCGGGCAGCAGCAGCCACGCCAAGGCGAACATCAACGCGGGTCCGATCACCCAGTTGAGGACCAGAGAGGCGGCGAGGAGCCGGCGGTCGCCGGTGACCCGATGGGTCTCGTCGTACCGGACCTTCGCGAGGACGGGGTACATCATGACCAGCAGCCCGACGGCGATCGGCAACGACACCGAGCCGATCTTCGCCTGGTCGAGCGCGTCGTCGAGCCCGTCGACGGTGCGGCCCAGCACGAGGCCGACCGCCATCGCCACGACGATCCACACCGGGAGGAAGCGGTCGAGCCGGGACAGGCCAGCCACGACCTCGGCGTCGGACCGGGCTGCTGGGCGGGGCTCGGCTGAGGTCACGCGGACTCCTGGGAGATGCGGGAGGGGCGACGGGAGAACCCATCGACATCTGTCGATCTAGTCAAGCACATCCGGCGGGCGCATCGACCACCGCATCGGCGACGGTCGATGCGTCATACTCGACGCATGACCTCCGCCGACCCGATCTGCTGCGTGCCGCTGACGTCGGCGCCGATCGGCACGGACGCCGCGGCGACCCTCGCGCGGACGTTCAAGGCGTTGGGCGATCCCACCCGCGTTCGCCTGTTGTCGCTCGTGGCGGCGCACGCGGGTGGCGAGGCCTGCGTCTGCGACATCACCGAGCCCCTCGGCCTGAGTCAACCGACCGTCTCGCACCACCTGAAGGTGCTGGTGGATGCCGGACTCCTGGCCCGCGAGCAGCGCGGGATCTGGGCGTTCTACTCGGTCGTGCCTGGCGCGCTCGGCCGACTGGCCGAGGTGCTGCGCGACCCGGTCGCGTCGAACTAGCCGGCCACGAGCACGGCGACCAACAGACCGGCGACCACGACGGCCAGACCGACGCCGAGCAGGATCGGACCGATGAATCCCGGCAGCGGACCGCCCGTGCGCATCGCTCGCTCGGACCCGCGCCATCGCACCACGGCGTGGCCGAAGAACCCGAGGGCCAGCACCAGCAGGGCCGCCGCTGCGATCTCGCGTTCGACCTCGGGGAGGTCGAGGATCGGGCTGCGGACGGCCAGGGCCCCGGCGGCGACCGCCAGTCCGGTGCGCGTCCACGCCAGGTAGGTGCGCTCGTTGGCCAGGCTGAATCGCGCGTCGGGCTCGCCCCCGACGCGGTAGACCGATCGGGGCCGCCGGGGGTCGTCCTGCTCACGTGCGTCCACTCCTTCATCGTGCCTCACCCCGTCGACACCACAGCTCACAATACCCCGGGGGGTATCTGCTACAGTCAGCCGCGACCTGATCCGGCTCCCCGAGGAAGACCCATGACGACCACCACCGAGCGACCCGCTCCCCCCGCCGCCCAGCACCGACCGCCCGGTCCCCTCGGCCGACTCGGCACCCGGATGGTCGACCACGCACGCGCCGTCGCCGTGGTGTGGGTGCTGGTCATCGCCGGACTCGGGTCGTTCGCGCCCAGCGTGTTCAGCGACCTCGCCGGGGCCGGCTGGCAGGCCGACGACTCGGACTCGGTCGCGGCGCGCGAGCTGGCCGAGGAGCACTTCGGCGGCAACGCGTCGCACGCACTGCAGCTGGTGGTCCACACGCCCGACGGCTCGGTCGACGACCCCGCAGCCGTGGAGGCGCTCGACGCGGCCACCGGAATCCTCGCGGCGGACGCGCGGTTCGCCACGATCGTGCCGCCACGGCGGGGAATGACCGTCAGCCAGGACGGGCGCACGGCGATCCTGCTCGCCGGCGCGGCCGCGAGCCCCGACGACATGGTGCGCGCCGTCGACGATCTCTCGGACGAGCTCACGGCGCTGTCGGGCGACGGGGTCGAGGTGTACCCCACCGGCGCGTCGGCGCTGTGGAGCGACTTCAACCACGCCAACCACGACGCGATGATCAAGGCCGAGCTGATCTCGTGGCCCGTGACCCTGACGATCATGGTGATCGCCTTCGGTTCGCTGGTCGCCGCCGGCCTCCCCCTGCTGCTCACGATGGCCGGCCTCGGTGCGTCCGCCGGCGCGCTCGTGCTGCTCAACCAGGTCGTCCCGATCTCCGTCTGGGCGATGAACTTCGCGATGATGTTCGCGCTCGCCCTGGGGATCGACTACGCCCTGTTCCTCGTGCACCGGTTCCGGTCGGCACTCCACCACGGCAGCTCTCCCCGACAGGCGGTCGCCGAGACGATGGACACCGCGGGCAAGGCCGTCCTGCTGTCGGGACTGACCGTGCTCGTCAGCCTCTCGGCGGTCCTGGTGGTGCCCGCACCGGCCGTCCGCACGATGGCGGTCGGCATCATGCTCGCCGTCGTGTTCGTGCTGGCCGCCACCCTCACCCTGCTGCCCGCCGTGCTCGGCGCCCTCGGCCCGCGGGTCGACCGGGCCGGGCTGCCCTGGGCGAAGGCCCACCAGCCCCGGTCGCCGAAGTTCGCTGCCTGGGGCCGGTTGCTGCACCGCCGGCCGTGGCCGTTCGCCATCGCCTCGGTGGGCATCCTGGTGGCCCTCGCCATCCCGGTGTTCGGCCTCAAGGTCGCGATGCCGTCCATCGAGGTCGTCCCCGAGGACGCGCCCGTGCGTCAGGGCTACGCCGTGGTGCAGGAGTCGTTCGGTGACGGCGCCCCCGGTGCCCTGCAGGTGATCGCGCCGGCCACGGACACCGATGAGGTCCTGGCGGCGCTCGCAGGACGCGGCGACGACCTCGCGATGATCACCCCCGCCCAGCCCGCCCTCGACGACAGCGGGCTGGTGATGGTGCAGGCCATCCCCTCGGTCGACCCCTCCGACCCCGCGATGGAGGACATCCTGTCGGGGATGCGCGCGGACCTGCCGTCCTCGGCGGTCGTCGGCGGCGCCCCGGCGGAGAACCTGGACCTTCAGAAGGCCCTGAACACCTGGTTCCCGGTCGTCGTCGGCATCATCCTGACCCTCGGGTTCGTGCTGCTGCTGATCGCGCTGCAGGCGCCGCTGATCGCGCTGCTGGGCACCCTGGTGAGCCTGCTGTCGACGGCGGCGGCGTTCGGCGTGGCCCGCCTGGTGTTCCAGGAGGGCGTCGGGGCCGACCTGCTCGGGTTCGAGCCCCAGGGGTTCCTCAACGGATGGGGACCGGTGTTCTTCTTCGCGATGATCTTCGCGATCGCGATGGACTACACGGTGTTCCTGCTGGCGACCGCCAAGGAGCACTACGAGCTCTCGCAGGATCCCGAGACCGCCCAGGTCGACGGCCTGGCCCACTCCGGCCGGGTGATCTTCGCCGCGGCCGCGGTGATGGTCGCTGTCTTCTTCACCTTTGCGCTCGCCGAGCCCCTGCCGCCGAAGGAGATGGGCATCATCCTGGGCCTCGCGGTGCTGCTCGACGCGGCGCTGGTCCGCCTGATCCTGCTGCCCGTCATCCTCCGGCTGACCGGACACGGCGCGTGGTGGTCGCCGGCCTGGCTGCGCCGGGTGCTGCCGTCGGTGCGCTTCTCGCACTGACCCGATGCCGTCGGACGCGGAGTTCGCCGAGGAGCTGGTCGCCCTGCGCGACCGGCTCCTCGCGTACGCCCGCCGGCTGACCGCATCCGGGGACCAGGGCGATGCGGAGGACCTCGTGCAGGCAACGGTCGAGCGGGCGTGGGCTCGGCGCGGGACGTTCCGTGGTGAGGCGAGCGCCAGCACCTGGGTGCACCGGATCCTCATCAACCTCGCCCACGACCGCGCCCGGCGGACCCACGAGGTGCCCCTGGCCCCGATCCCCGACCGACCGGTCCCCGACGTGCACCACCTCGACCTGGAGCGCGCCGAGGACTCCGCGGTCGTCCGCGCGGCGCTGAGCCGGTTGTCCGTCCCGGACCGCGCCGTCATCGCCCTACGGGATGCCGAGGGGTGGAGCATGGTCGACACCGCGGCCGTCGTGGGGTGCTCGGTCCCGAGCACCCAGAAGCGACTGCAGCGGGCTCGGGCACGTCTGGCCCGGTCCGTCGAGCTGGTGCGGGCCGAGAAGGCACCCGTCCCCCTGCTCGGGTGCTCCGAGGCTCGCGTCCTGGCGGCCGCCTACCTGGCGGGGACCCTCAGCGACCGGCACGCCCTCTCGGTCGAGGCGCATCTCGCCGCGTGCGCCGCGTGCCCGCCGGTCCTGCAGGCTCTGCCGACCGTGCGAGAAGCGGTCGCCGGCGGCCGGCTGTCCCTCCGGGGTCTGTCAGGCGTCGCGACCACGGATCAGGAACCCGACGAGGCAGACGTCGAGGAGCCCGGCCAGCAAAGGGACGACGCCGACGACCGCGAGCACGACACCGCCGGCGCCGCCGACCGCGGCCAGTCCCACGATGATCATCGCGACTCCTGCCACGATGCGCAGCAGACGTCCGGCGGGGCTGTTCATGAAGGTGACGAAGGCCATGGAAGTTCCTCTGTTCGGCGGTGATGACTTCTGTTGGACGGCCGGCGAAGCATTTTCGGACAGGATCACCACGACCGAGTTCGCCTAGTCCGCGACGACCTCGCCTCCGGCGTCCTGCCAGGCCTGGATCCCCCCGGCCAGGTGGTAGGTCGAGGTGAAGCCGGCGTCGACCATCAGGTCGACCGCCACGGCCGACCGGTTGGCCGAGCGGCAGTAGACCGCGTACGGCACGGCCGGGTCGAGCTCGGCGATCCGATCGGCGAAGTCGGGGGCCTGCACGTCGATCAGCACGGCACCCGGCAGGTGGCCGGCGGCGAACTCCTCGGGGGTCCGGACGTCGACGACGACCGTCCCCGTCCGCTTGAGGGCCGCCGCGAACTCGGTCGCGTCGACCTCGGCGCCGTTCGACGGCGCGGCGGAGGCGGTGGGGCCCGCCGAGACACTGACCGACGACGAGCTGCCCGCGCCGCTCGAACCGCAGGCGCCGATCGTCAGGGCGGCGACCGTGGCGAGGACGGCGAGCCGGGCGAGCCTCATCGGCCGGCCGGCTGCCACGCACACGAGTCGGCACTCAGGGCGCAGACCGGACAGAAGCCGGTGACCCCGGTCAGCAGCGGCGCCAGGGCGACCACGGCCATGACCGTGCCGGCGGTCCCGCCGACGACCACGAGTCCGACCACGATGAGGACGAGACCGACAGCCACGCGCACGAGTCGACCCCACGGGCCGTTCATGAAGGACAGGAAGGACATGACGCCTCTTTCTCTCGGAGACCGTCAGTATACCCCTAGGGGTATTTGACATGTCGAGCGCGGACCATGAGGATCACCCCATGGGACTTGCCGAGCAGTGGGACCGACACGTCGTGCCGCGCCTCGTCGACGTGGCACTCAACGACCGCATGACGCACCGGTGGCGCGAGTCGGTAGCGGCCGGCGCGCGGGGCACCGTGCTGGACGTGGGGTTCGGCTCCGGCCGCAACCTGCCGTTCCTCGACCCGGCCGTGGTCGACCGGGTGCTGGTGGTCGAACCGTCCGACGTGGCGTGGGAGCGGTCGGCCGCGGCGCGCCGGGCCTTCGGGCGGCCGGTCGAGCGCGTGGGCCTCGACGGCGCCGCCCTCGACCTCGCGGCCGACAGCGTCGACACCGCGGTGACCACGTGGACCCTCTGCACGATCCCCGACGTCACCAGCGCCCTGGCCGAGATGGCGCGGGTGGTGCGACCCGGTGGCACCCTGCGGTTCGCCGAGCACTCGCTGGCCCCCGACGCCGGTCCCCGCCGGACGGCACGACGCATCCAGCCGGTGTGGGGCCGGTTGGCCGGCGGCTGCCACCTGACGCGCGACATCCCCCGTCTGGTCGCGGACGCGGGCTACGAGGTGACCCTCACGCAGACCAGGTACGCGACACCGCTGCGCGCCACCCGGTTCTCCAGCTGGTTCGTCACGGGCTCGGCCACGCCCCGCTGACCCTCAGGCCAGGGAGAGGAACATCTTCTCCATCTGCTCGACGTCCATGTCGCCGCTGTCGGGATCGGCCATGCACTGCCGGAGTCCGAGCGCGATGGTCGCGAACCCGGCACGGTCGACGGCCTTGGAGACGGCCGCGAGCTGCATGACGACGTCCTGGCACTCCCGACCCTCCTCGATCATCGTCAGGATGCCGCCGATCTGACCCTGGGCGCGACGGAGTCGTCGCACCACGGCCTGCATGTCGTCACGGTCCAGTTGCATGACGCCTCCTCGTGTCGATCACCACGATACCCCGGGGTGCATGGGTCACCGCCGGAACCAGGAGCGGCGGGGAACCGTGGACGACTGCTTCTCGTGTCCGACACAGCGGGCCGAGCGCGGCACGCCGGCCAGCGCCTCCTCCACGTGCTGGCCGCACCCGGCCCACGTCGGCTTCTTGCACTCCTTGCAGAGGATCTGTCGGCACATGGCCTCTCCCTTCGTCGGTGCGGTCGACGACCGCTCGTGCCATCACTATACCCCCTGGGGTATTATCGTCCCCATGAGCCCATCCCTGAAGGTCGTCATCGTCGGCGGTGTCGCCGGCGGCATGTCCGCAGCCACCCGCCTGCGCCGCCTCGACGAGCACGCCGAGATCGTGGTGTTCGAGCGAGGACCCCACGTGTCGTTCGCCAACTGCGGTCTGCCGTACGTCGTCGGCGGGGTCATCGCCGAGCGGGACGACGTGCTGCTGCAAACGCCCGAGGCGCTGCGTGCGCGGTTCGACCTCGACGTGCGGGTGCGGCACGAGGTCCTGCGCATCGATCCGGCCGCCCGCACCGTGACGGTGCGCGACCTCGAGGCCGACCGCGAGTGGGACGAGCCGTACGACGAGCTGGTCCTGAGTCCGGGGGCGACGCCTCTGCGCCCGCCGCTGTCCGGGATCGACCGTGCCCTGTCGCTGCGCGACGTGACCGACCTCGACGCGATGCTCGTCGCCACGGCCACGGCCAGCACCGCGGTGGTGATCGGTGCGGGCTTCATCGGGCTGGAGATGGCCGAGAACCTGCACCGGCGCGGGCTGCAGGTGAGCGTGGTCGAGGCGGGCCCGCAGGTCATGGGGCCGCTGGACGCCGAGATGGCGGTGCGGGTCGAGGCCGAGCTGCGCCGGCACGGCGTCGAGGTCCACCTCGGCGTGACGGCCTCGAGCATCGGCCCCGACGACGTGGAGCTCGCCGACGGCCGACGCATCCCCGCCGACCTGGTGGTGCTGGCGATCGGGGTCCGGCCCGAGAGCACCCTGGCCCGGGAGGCCGGGCTCGAGCTCGGCGCCCAGGGGGCGATCGTCGTGGACGACCAGCAGCGCACCAGCGCACCCCACGTGTACGCGGTGGGTGACGCCACGCTGAAGCGCGGTGACCACACCGCGGAGGTGCTCGCGCCCCTGGCCAACACCGCCAACCGCCAGGGCCGGCTGGTGGCCGACACGATTGCCGGGCGACCTTCTGCCCTGCGTCACACCCGGGGCACCGCGATCCTCGGCGTGTTCGACCTGCAGGTGGCGGTGACCGGCGAGAGCGAACGCGTCGCGCGGGCCCGTGGGGTCGAGCCGCGGGTCATCCACACCCACCCGGCCGACCACGCCGGGTACTACCCGGGGGCCGAGCCGATGGCGCTCAAGCTCGTCGTCGACCCCGACACCGACCGGATCCTGGGCGCCCAGGGGGTCGGAGGGCGAGGAGTCGACAAGCGCATCGACGTGATCGCCACCGCGATGGCCGGGGGCTGCTGGCCAGCGACCTGGCCGACCTGGAGCTGGCCTACGCCCCGCAGTTCGGGGCGGCCAAGGACCCGGTCAACATGCTGGGGTTCATCGCCGAGAACCGCCGCGACGGGATCGGGGACGCGGTGCAGTGGCACGAGCTCGACGCCGTCCTGGCCGCCGGTGCCCATCTGGTCGACGTGCGCAGCACCGCGGAGCACGCGGCCGAGTCGATCCCGGGCTCGGTGCTGGTGCCGCTGGACGAGCTGCGGTCCCGCCTCGACGAGCTGCCCGACGGCGACCTGGTGGTCCACTGCGCCGTGGGCCAGCGGGGCCACGCCGCGGCACGGCTGCTCGCGCAGCACGGTCGCCGGGTGCGCAACCTCGACGGCGGTCTGCGGACGTGGGCCGACGGCACGGCGGTCGGGAGGCTGTCAGCCGCGACGTCGTGAGAGCGACCGCACGGCGAACCCGAGCACGCCCACCACCACGCCGGCCAGCAACGTGGCCGGGGGCAGGGTCACGACGAGCAGGAGGCAGGCGACGGCGCCCAGCACCTGGACGAAGCGGGGCGCCAACCGTTCGGCTGCCGGTTGCTTGAGGGCCGCGAGGTTGGCGACGAGGTAGTACAGCAGCACGCCGAGCGCCGAGAACTGGATCGCACCTCGCAGGTCGACGGTGAGGACCAGCACCACCACCACCGCCCCGGCGGCGATCTCGGCGCGGTGCGGCACGCGGTACCGGGGATGCACCGCAGCGAGCCACGGCGGCAGGTCGGCCTCGCGCGCCATGGCCATCGCCGTGCGGGCGACCCCGGCCAGCAGCACCAGCAACGAGCCGAGTGCGGCCAGCGCGGCTCCCACGGACACCACCGGGACGGCCCACCCCCAGCCCGCCACGTCGACGACGTCGGCCAACGGACGAGCGGACTCCGCCAGCCGGAAGGCACCGAGGGCCCGCAACGTCGCCCACGTGACCACGAGGTAGGTCACCACCACGAGGCCGACCGACACCAGCACCGCGCGGGGGATCGTGCGAGCGGGGTCGCGGACCTCCTCGCCCATCGTCGTGAGGCGGGCGTAGCCGGCGAACGCGAAGAAGAACACCGCACCGGCCTGCGCGACCCCCACCCACCCGACCGTGCGCACACCGTCGGCGACGGCGAACGGCCCGGCCGCGGTGGTGTCGGGTGCGTTCAGGGCGGCCACGACCACCAGCCCGAGGGTGAGCAGCACCAGCGCGACCAGGACCCGCGTGACGGCGACCGTCCGATGCACCCCGAGACAGTTGACGGCGGCGAGCACGACCACCACCAGGGCCGCCACCGGCCGCACCCAGTCCTCCGGCACGGTGTACTGCGCCACCACCAGGGCGATCGCCGCACAGCTGCCGATCTTGCCGACGACGAAGCCGACCCCGGCCGCATACCCCCACCAGGGTCCGAGTCGCTCGCGGCCGTGGACGTACGCACCACCGGACGCCGGGCGGGCGGCGGACAGCTGGGCCGAGGAGGTCGCGTTGGCCAGGGCCACGACCGCCGCGACCAGCACCCCGACGAGCACGGCGGAGCCGGCGATCGCCGCGGCGGGGGCGGCCGCCGCGAAGATGCCGGCACCCAGCATCGCGCCGAGCCCGACGACGATCCCGTCAGCGGTCCCGAGTCGTTGCTGGAGGGCCGGTCGGTCGGTCACGGGCGCAACCTACCTCGTGCGGGTGAACCCCAGCCCCCCTTGCCGCTGGGCAGGTGGGGAGGTCAGGAGGGCGACGACTCCAGGTGGGACGCGAGGGCATCGAGGATCGAACCGAACCCGGTCTCCCGCATCGCCCCGCCCTCGGGGTCGTCGAGGTGCAGGCCCTGCTCGGTCTGGGTCAGCCGGACGCCCCCGTCGACCGGGTCCAGGCGCAGGCACTGGGTCGAGGTCGAGATGTGCACCCCGTCGATCCACATGTCGTAGCTGATGACGATCCGGACGAGGTCGACGATGTCGGTGTACGTGGCGACGTAGCGCGACCGGGGGCCGTCGTGCCAGCGGCCGTCGTCGACGGTCCGGCCACCCACCCGGAAGTCGTGGCTCACCTCGTCGGCGTCGAAGTTCTCCTCACTGCCGAACCACGCCGCGCGCTCCTCGTCGACGGTCAGGGCCCGCCACAGGCGATCGACCGTCACGGGGAAGGTGCGCTCGAGGACGAAGGTGTGCGGGGTCTCGGACCGTTCGGGGGTGGTGGTCATCTCAGGTCTCCTGGGGTGAGGTGTTCAGGTGGTCGCCGAGTCGGTCGAGCCGGCGTTCGGCGGGCAGTCGCTGCCGCCCGATCCAGGCACCGGCGCCCGACAGCGCGTCGGGGGCCAGCTGCACCGTGCGGACGCGACCGACCTTCTCGCTGACGACGATCCCGGCCTCCTCGAGCACCGCGAGGTGCTGCAGGACGGCCGGCAACGACATCGGCAGGGGTTCGGCCAGCTGGCTGACCGAGGCCGGTGACTGCACGAGCCGCTCGACCATGGCGCGACGGGTCGAGTCGGCCAGGGCGTGGAACACCCGGTCCATCCGCTCGCCATGGTTAAGCATATACTTAACTATTGAGGAACGGCGCTGGACTGTCAAGACTCCCGATACCGTGAGGTGTGCCCGATCTCAGATCACCGTGGTGGCAGGCCTTCGTGGCCGTGTGCGGCATCCACCTCGTCCTGCTCGCGGCCGATGCCACGCCGTGGGACAGCATCACCAAGTGCCTGGCTGCACCCCTGCTGGTCGGCTGGGTGCTCGCCGAGCGCGGACCCCGGATCCTCGCGGTGGCACTGACGTTCTGTCTCGGCGGCGACCTCTTCCTGGAGATCGAGTCGCTCTTCGTGTTCGGCATGGTGTCGTTCGCGCTCGCCCACGTCTGCTTCACCGCGTGGTTCGTCTCGCGCGGTGCGCTCGACGGACTACGGGCCCGACCGGCCGTGCCCGCAGCCCTGGTGCTGGCTGCCGTGGTCCTGGTGGCCGTCGTGTGGGGCGGGGTCGACGACGCGGTGGTCCGCTACGCCCTGCCGTTCTACGCCCTGCTGCTCGTCGGCACCGCCGCGACCGCCCTGGCCACCGACCGGGTGGCCGGCATCGGTGGGCTGTTGTTCCTCGTCTCCGACGCCGTGATCGCCCTCGGTGTCGCCGACCGCATCGACGACACCGCGGTGTGGGCGAAGCTGACGATCATGGTGCTCTACTTCGCGGCGATCGCCCTGCTCACCGCGGGCGCCACCTCCCTCCCCCACAGGGCGGTGGATTCGCGACCGAATCCCGCCGCCGGTGGAATCTCGACCGTCTGAGCGCCCAGAGGGTCGCAGATCCACCGCCCAGACGCCAGCGAGGCACACTGGAGCGGTGGACCTTCCCCGCTCCGACCGCACCTACCGAGGCGTCGTCGCCGTCTTCGGCGCCTTGTTCCGCCTGTGGGGGTACCGGTTCGACGTCCGCGGTGCGGAACACCTGCCGGCCCACGGGCCCGCGGTGATCGCGTCGAACCACATCGGTTTCCTGGACTTCACCTTCATCGGGTACGCGGCCCGTGAGCGCGGCCGGCTCGTGCGGTTCATGTCGAAGCGGTCGGTCTTCGACTCCCGGTTCGCGGGATGGCTGATGAGGCGCATGGGACACATCCCCGTCGACCGGGCGTCCGGCGCCGTCGCCTACCGGCGCGCGGGTCGCCTGCTCGACGCCGGCCAGCTCGTCGGTCTCTTCCCCGAGGCGACCATCAGCCGCTCGTGGTTGCTGAAGCGCTTCCGGCCGGGAGCAGCCGGGCTGGCCCTGCGTCACGGGGTGCCGGTCGTGCCCGTGGTCGTGTGGGGTGGCCACCGCATCCTCACCGTCGACGGCCACCGCAGCCTGCGCCGCGGGATCGCGATCTCGATCCACGTCGGGGAACCGCTGGAGACCCGGCCGGACGAGTCCGTCGCCGACCTCACCGCACGCGTGCGCGTCGCCATGTCCGACCTGCTCGACACCGCGATCAGCGACTACCCGGACGAGCCCCGGGACGACGACGACCGGTGGTGGCTGCCGCACGACCGTGGCGGGACCGCACCCGACCCCGAGGCTGCGCACGAGCTGGACCGGGCGGCCCTCGCCCGCATCGGAGAGACCCTCGACTGACCGGCCCGCGGCAGGCGTAAGTTGGGCCCATGCGGAGCATCGCGGTCGGTGACCTGACGTTCGACGTGCACGTCGAGGGTCCCGAGGACGGCCCACCGGTCATGCTGCTGCACGGGTTCCCGGAGACGTCGGCCTCGTGGTCGGCGGTCACCCCCCTGCTCACGGCCGCCGGCCTGCGCGTGTTCGCACCCGACCAGCGTGGCTACTCGCCCGGGGCACGACCCGATGGCGTCGAGGCCTACTCCACCTCCGCCCTGGCCGAGGACGTCGTCGGCCTCGCCGACGGGCTCGGACTCGACACCTTCCACCTCGTCGGCCACGACTGGGGCTCAGCCGTGGCCTGGTGCGTCGCCGCCCACCACGGCTCCCGCCTGCGCAGCCTCACCGCCGTCTCGGTGCCCCACCTGGCCGCCTACGGTCGGGCCCTGCGCGACGACCCGGACCAGCAGGCCAAGGGCTCCTACATCGGCCTGCTGCGTCAGCCCGGCAAGGCCGAGGCGCTGCTCCTCGACGACGACGCCCGCCGACTGCGGGCCATGTACGGACCGCACGTCCCGACCGAGCAGGTCGAGCGGTACGTCGAGCACCTCTCGCGGCCAGGGGCCCTGACCGCTGCACTGAACTGGTACCGCGCGATGGGCCCGGAGCTCGGCTCGCTCCCCGCGGTCGACGTCCCGACCACCTTCGTGTGGAGCGACGAGGACCAGGCCATCGGTCGCGCCTCGGCCGACGGCTGCGCGGAGTTCGTCACCGGCGACTTCACCTACCTGATCCTGCCGGGCGTGAGCCACTGGGTGCCCGAGCAGGCGCCCGAGGCCCTGGCCGAGGCGATCATCACCCGCGCCGTCTGATCCGGCGCGACCAGTCGTTCGCCAGCGACGAGCGTGAGCGCAGCGAGGCGAACCCACGCACGGGTCGCCTCGGGCTCCGCCCTCACGGTCGCTCCGCTCCCTGGCGACCACCGCGCTCCGGGTGTGGTTTCGAGGCTGCTCGTTCCTCGCAGCACCTCAACCACCGAGGACGCGGAACCCTCCGTTCGCCGGCCCGCGGAGCGAGGGGGGGTGTGGTTTCGAGGCTGCTCGTTCCTCGCAGCACCTCAACCACCGAGGACGCGGAACCCTCCGTTCGCGTGAGCGCAGCGAGGCGAACCCCGCGCCACCCGTCGCCTCGGGCTCAGGCGGAGCGGCGGACCGTCGCGGCGGTGATCAAGGGCCACCCCTGTGGGTCGTCGAGCTCACGGCCGGCCGTGCGGGCCCACCGGTTCCAGTCGTCGGCTCGCTCGGCGTACCAGCGACGCTGGTCGGTCACCAGGTCCTCGACGGTGGCGGTGCCGACGCCGACGTGGCGGGCCGCGATCTGTCGGGCGACCTCGAGCGCGGCGCGCGCATCGGCCAGGGCGTCATGGGCGTTCGCCAGCTCGACCTCGTAGTAGGCGGCGACGTCGGTGAGCCGGCGCGGACCGAGCTCGCCGCGCACGATGCCCCAGTCGACCACGTAGGGGTCGATGACCAGCAGCCGCGACCAGTCCGGCTGGACGAGGCCCCACCGCTCGGCCTCGGCCCGCAGCATCGTGAGGTCGTAGGGCGCGTTGAAGACCACCAGCGGCACGCCGCGGTCGACGACCTGCTGCACCCAGTCGAGCACCTCGGTGAGCGCCCCACGCGGCGCGGGTGCGCCGCGCAGAGCCGCAGCGTCGAGCCCGTGAACGGCGGACGCGCCCTCGGGGATGGGGACGCCCGGGTCCACCAGGCCGGAGCGCTCGACCTGGTCGTCGAGCAGCGCAAAGCTGACCACCCGGTCCCGGAGGGGATCGACGCCGGTGGTCTCGAGATCGAGTGACGCGACCGGGCCGAGGTGCCATCCGGCGTGGTCGCCGGGCGGCGGTGCCGTGGGACGACACCCCACACAGGTGACCCGCCAGGAACCCGGCCGACCGATGAGGAGCCCCGTGCCCGCCGGGACGCGGGTCCGGCAGGTGGCGCAGGAGCTGTCGTGTCGGTTGGACCGCATGGAGCCTCGATTCGTGGTGCTGGTTCCACGCTAGTGGTGCTCGCCGACAGGATCAGGCAGACACGCCTCGCCCCGATTGGTACGGTTGTCCAACTTGACCGCCGGCACCGCCCCAGGAGCACCCATGCGCAGGACGTCGTTCGACGGCGCCGTCACCCTCGTGACGGGGGCCGCCAGTGGCATCGGTCGCGCTGCTGCCGTCCAGGCCGCTGACCGCGGCGCCCGCCTCGTCCTGACCGACGTGCAGGCCGCAGCGCTCGACGAGGTCGCCGACCGGCTGGGCCCGGCCGTGCTGCACCACGCGGCCCTCGACGTGGCCGACGCCGAGGCCGTCCAGGCCCTGGCCGACCACGTCCACACCCTGGTCCCGGCCGTCGACGTGGTGATGAACGTCGCCGGGATCTCGACCTGGGGACGCATCGAGGACCTCGAGCTGCGCCACTGGCGGCGCACCGTCGAGGTCGACCTGATGGGACCGATCCACGTGATGCACTCCTTCGTGCCCCCGATGGTGCGGGGCGGACGGGGCGGGCACCTGGTCAACGTCAGCTCCGCGGCCGGGTTGTTCGGGCTGCCGCTCCACGCGCCCTACAGTGCGGCCAAGTTCGGCCTGCGCGGCATCAGCGAGGTGCTGCGCTTCGACCTCGAGGGACACGACATCGGCGTCACCCTCGTGTGTCCCGGGGCGGTGGCGACGCCGCTGGTGGGCACGGTCGACATCGTCGGCGTCGACCGCAGCGACCCCCGCGTCGCGGCCACGGTCGAACGCTTCGAGCGGCACGCGGTGAGTCCCGAGCGGGCCGCCGCGGCGATGCTGAGAGCGGTCGAGAAGGGTCGGCACCTGGCCTTCACGTCGCCGGACGTGAGGTTCGGGTGGTACGGCCAGCGCTACGTGCCGTTCGGCTACGACCTCGTGATGCGCCTCGCGAACCGGCGCATCCGCACGGTCCTCCGGTCGGTCGCGCCACCGGCCTGACGGTCAGGAGTCGGCGGGGCGCTCGGGGGGCTCCGCCGACTCGTCGTCGCGTCGCTGCCGCAGCTCGCCCTTGAGCGACCGCACCTGCTTCTTGCGGTGCGACAACCAGATCGACGAACCCGACAGCAGGACCGCGACGAGGACCCCGACGAGGACCCCGGCCAGCGACGCGTTGCGGAACCCGGGCGCCTCGGTGTCCATGATCCGGCTCCCGGCCCGTGCCGCGTTGCTGTCGCCGATCGCGATCGCCAGGGTCATCCAGTTCGGTGTCGCCAGCACCACCGCGACGGCCGCGAGCACCCCGCGCCAGGCCCAGCTGAGGAACCGGCGGCGGACCTGGAAGAGCACCAGCAGCGGGACCACGGAGAACACGAACCCCACGAACAGCCCACGCCACACCCCTTGGGTCAGGTCGCCCTGCACCTGGTCGGAGACCCGCTGGGCCCACCACCGGGGGAAGAACGCACCCGACAGCTTCCACACCACGAGCGCCACGACCAGGGCCACCGCCACGAGGACGGCCCGCCGGACCCACGGCCCACCGATCTCGTCGGAGCTGCGCGGTGCCACCGGTGCGGGTTCGTCGGCCATGGCGCCATCATGGCACTGCAGTAGGTTCGACCCCGTGCGTATCGCCACCTGGAACGTGAACTCCATCCGCAGCCGCATCGACCGCGTCGTGGGCTTCCTCGAGCGCCACGACGTGGACGTCCTGGCCATCCAGGAGACGAAGTGCCGGGAGGACCAGTTCCCCGGCCTCGAGCTCTCCGCGCTGGGGTACGAGTACGCCCACGCCGGGCTCAACCAGTGGAACGGGGTCGCGATCGTCTCGCGGGTCGGCCTCGACGACGTGGCCACCACGTTCGCCGACGACCAGCCCACGTTCGCCGACGTGCTCGAGCCGCGCTCGATCGGCGCGACCTGTGGCGGGGTGCGGGTGTGGAGCCTCTACGTGCCGAACGGCCGCGAGCTCGACCACGACCACTACGTCTACAAGCTCGCGTGGCTCGACCGTCTGCGCGAGGCCGGTCAGGAGTGGTTGGCTGCCGACCCGGACGCGCAGATCGCGCTCACCGGCGACTGGAACGTGGCCCCGCAGGACGAGGACGTCTGGGACATGGCCGCCTTCGCCGGCTCCACCCACGTCTCCGAGCCCGAGCGGGCCGCCTTCCGCGCCGTCGTCGACGCCGGCTACGCCGACGTGGTCCGCCCGCACACCCCGGGGCCCGGCGTCTACACCTTCTGGGACTACCAACAGCTGCGGTTCCCCAAGCGCGAGGGCATGCGCATCGACTTCCAGCTGTGCTCCCCCGCGCTGGCGGCCCGGGTCGAGAAGGGCTGGATCGACCGTGAGGAGCGCAAGGGCAAGGGCGCCAGCGACCACGCCCCCGTGGTCATCGACCTCGCCTGAGCCCCTCGGGGCCCGGTCCGGGCCTCCGCTCAGAACGTGGGGCGCAGGGGGAACCCCGAACGGCCCTCGGCGTCCGGCTTGACCGCCAGCACCTGGTGCAGCTCGATCTCGTCGACGTCGAACGCGATCCGCGACCCGGCCATGTACATGCCCCACACCTTCGCGGTGCCCAGCCCGGCCTCCGCGACCGCCTCGTCCCAGTGCGCCTCGAGGTTGCGGCACCAGTCACGCAGGGTCATGGCGTAGTGCTCCCTCAGGTTCTCGCTGTGACGCACCTCCAGCCCGGCGTCGTGCACGGCCGAGGCGATGCGGCCGACCGCGGCGAGCTCACCGTCGGGGAACACGTAGCGGTCGATGAACGCTCCGGTCGAGGTCGCCGACCGGTTGTTGTCACGGGTTATGCAGTGGTTGAGGAGCCGGCCTCCCGGCTTCAGCCGATCCTCCACGAACGCGAAGTAGGGGGCGTAGTTGCGCACCCCGATGTGCTCGGTGAGGCCGATCGAGCTGATCGCGTCGAAGTCACGCTCCGGCACGTCGCGGTAGTCCATGAACCGCACCTCGGCGAGGTGGTCCAGGCCGCGTGCCTTGATCGACTCCTGCGCCCACGTGGCCTGTTCCCGCGAGAGGGTGACGCCCAGGGCCTCCACCCCGTAGTGCTCGGCGGCGTGGCTGACCATGCCGCCCCAGCCGCACCCCAGGTCCAGCAGCCGCTGGCCGGGCCGCAGGTCCAGCTTGCGGCACACGAGGTCGAACTTCTCGGCCTGGGCCTGCTCCAGGGTGGCGTCGGTGTCGGGGTAGACGGCGCAGGTGTAGGCCATCGACGGACCCAGCACCAGCTCGTAGAAGCGGTTCGAGACGTCGTAGTGGTGGTGGATCGCCTCGGCGTCGCGGGAGCGGCTGTGCCGCAGACCCTCCAGGACGCGACGCCACTTGGGCAGGTGCTCCTCAGGAGGGGGAGGTGGCGCGACCAGGTGCGACAGGCCCAGGCTGCGCACGATCGTCACGAGCTCACCCGGCGGCGGCAACCTGAAGGTGAGCCGACTCCGGAACAGCTGCATCATCGCGTACGGGTCGCCCGGGTGGACACCGTCGATCTCCAGGTCGCCCGCCACGTAGGCGCGCGCGAAGCCGAGGTCCCCGGGGGTCGACATCAGGTAGGCCAGACCGCGTTCGGTGAGCAGCCGGACCGTGTGCGCCGCGTCCTCCGGCCCTGCCGTGCTGCCGTCGTACGCCTCGAAGCGGAACGGCATCCCGTGCCGCATGAGCCGCTCCAACGCCTGAGCGATGGTCAGCCGGGTCGTGGTCTCGGTCGTCATGAGTTGCCCACCGCCTTGTCGTAGAGGGTGCTGAGTCGTCCGGCCGGGTCGTACCGCCGGCGGACCGCGTCGAGGTGCTCGGCCCCGTACAGGCCGTCGAACGTCTCCCGGTCGTAGAAGGCCTCGGAGTACAGGGACTTGTGGCCGCCGAGCCGGTGCACCTCGGCCTCGATGCGGCGGTTGACCAGGCCGGCCGGGGCGTCGGCCGGGACCTCGACGGTGCCCCAGAACCCGAGGTTCACGTACACCTCGCCCGGGGTCAGCGGGTAGGTCGGCCAGGCGCGGGTCGTGCGCAAGGGGCAGAGCCAGACCGGCCGCATCCCGACCTCGGCATCGAACCAGGCGAGGAACTCCGGCACGGCGCTCAGCGGCAGCTCGACGTCCTGGATCACCCGTTCGCGCCCGGGGATCCCGCGGACGCGGTCGAGCACGCGACTGACGCCGAACCGGGCGTCCAGTCCCACGAGCCGGTGGTACACGTCGCTGCGCCGCCACCGGGCCGGCCACAGGCGGCGCACCACGGGGTGCTGCGCCCCGAACGCGCCGGAACACCAGAACCAGTCGGTGTCCCAGCGCCACAGGTAGTCGAGCATCGCCAGCGCGTCGGTCTCGCGCTCGCCGACCGACCGGTAGTAGATCTGCTGGCCGGTGTAGTCGCTGGTCTCCACGGGCGCGTCGGTGAACTCGGCGAGGCTCAGCCGGATGTCGCCGGGGGTGAAGGCGGTGCCGTCGACGGCGTCGACCCTGCGCCCGTCCCAGGAGCCGGTCTCGGCGATCTCGTGCACGGCCTTGCAGGCCGCGTCGGCGTCCTCGAACGGCACGTGCCGCAGGCCCACCCGCCCCGGCACCCGCTCGAGCCGGATCCGCAGGCGGGTCGCGTAGCCCAGGCTGCCGTAGGAGTTGGGGAAGGCGGCGAAGAGGTCGGCGTGCTCGTTGTCGGCCGTGGCGGTGACGATCTCACCCGATCCGGTCAGCACGTCCATCTCCAGGACCGACTCGTGGGGCAGCCCGTGGCGCAACGACGTGGACTCGATGCCCAGACCGGTGACCGCTCCCCCGAGGGTGATCGTGCGCAGCTGCGGGACGACGAACGGGATCATGCCGTGGACGAGGGTCGCGGCGACGAGCGTCTCGTAGGTGCACATGCCCTGCACGTCGGCGGTCGCGGCGTCGGTGTCGACCGCGATGACCCCGGTCAGTCCGGAGACGTCGAGGCCGGGAGCCCCGGTGGCGGCGCGTGGCCGGAACAGGTTCGAGGTGCGCTTGGCGAGCCTGACCGGCTCACCCTCCCCGATCGCCCGGAAGGAGGTGAGCAGAGCCTCCACGGCCCCCCGATGCTGCTGCCAGCCATCCACGCGTCCAGCCTACGACGGGGCGGCCGCGCTCCGACAGGGTGGTTGCCCCGCGCAACCACCCTGGCGGGTCAGCCGTCCAGGCTCCACACGAGTGCCTCGCCGGGGCCGTCGCCGGACAGCACCAGCGGGCCGCCCTCGTCGGACCGCAGCTCGTCGCCCGCGCCGAGGCCTTCGCCGCCCGCCATCACGTCGCCCCGGGTCACGTGCACCAGGTGACGTCCCGCCGGCGGCACCCGCAGGGTCTCGCCGCCACGGAAGGTCGCGACGTGCAGCCGTCCCGGCGCGTGCACCCGGACGGTGGCGACCAGCACCCCCGGCGACGGCTCGACCGCCCGCTGCTCGATCTCCGGGTCGCCGTCGTGGTCGCTGGCCAGCATCATCTGCACGAACACGAGCGGATCGGTCGCCGATGCGTTGACCTCGGTGTGCTGCACCCCCGGCCCGGCGCTGAGTCGCTGCAGCACGCCCGGACCGACGTCCCCCGCGATGCCGGTCGAGTCCTCGTGCCGCAGGACGCCCTCCAGGACCCAGGTGATGATCTCCACGTCGCTGTGGCGGTGCGCCGGGTAGCCGGAGCCGGGGGCCAGGTGTTCGACATTGATCGCCACGAGCGGACCGAACCGAACGTTGGCGGGGTCGTAGTGGGCCCCGTACGAGAAGGAGTGCCGGGTGACGGTGCCGTCGCCGACGGTCAGGAACCGGTCGGCGCTGCGTCGGACCTCACGCATGCCGGACCTCACGCATGCCGGACCTCAGGCATAACCGAGCTCGTGGAGCCGGTCGTCGTCGATCCCGAAGTGGTGGGCGATCTCGTGCACCACGGTGATGCCGACCTCCTCGACGACCTCGGCCTCGGTCTCGCAGATCGCGAGGGTGGGCCGGCGGAACACCAGGATCCTGTCGGGCAGCACCCCGCCGTAGGAGGCGTCCCGCTCGGTCAGGGCCACGCCGTCGTAGAGCCCGAGCAGGTCGGGCTCGTCGTCAGGCGCGTCGTCCTCGATGAACAGCACGACGTTGTCGAGCAGCGCGGCGAGCTCCGCGGGGATCGCCGCGAAGGCGGCCTCCACCAGCTCGGCGAAGCGGTCCTCGTCGACGTCGATCACGCTGCCATCCTGCCAGCCGGGCGGTGCCGATATGCTGGCCGCGCCTGAGCCCCCTTCGTCTAGCGGCCTAGGACGCCGCCCTTTCAAGGCGGTAGCGCGGGTTCGAATCCCGTAGGGGGTACCACGGAGCAGCCCGACCCCGAAGGAGGTCCCGTGCGCGCTCGGCTCGTCCTCGTCGCGGCGACCCTGGCGGTAGCCTCCTTGCTGGCCGCGCCACCGGCGTCGGCTGCCCATCCCGTCCTGTGCACCGGCTTCGCCGACTGCGCGGAACGCGGGTTCCGGACCCACGGCTACGCCGAGGCGATGAACACCTCGTGGTGGAGACAGACGTCGGGCCACAACTGCACCAACTACGTCGCCCACCGCCTGATCAGCACGAACGGCATGTCGACCACCAAACCGTGGTCGACGTTCGGCAACGCCGAGACCTGGGGCGTCGCCAACGCCCACCTGACCGACGACCGGCCCGCGCTCGGCGCGGTCGCCTGGTGGGACGGGACGTCGGGCGGGCCGGCCGGCTCGAGCGGCCACCTGGGCTACGTCGAGAAGATCGTGTCCGACGACGAGATCTGGGTCTCCGAGAGCAACTTCGGGGGCACCTTCCACTGGCGCAAGGTCACCCGCGGCGGCACCAGCTGGCCGACCGGGTTCATCCACTTCGCCGACCTTCCGGAGAATGCCGACCAGCCGACCGCACCACAGGGCAGGTCCGTCGACACCGGCCTGGAGCTCACCTGGCAGCCGCCGGCCACCGGACCGGTCACCGGCTACGCCGTCGAGTGGTCCCCCTCCGCCGGAGGACCCACCCGCCGGACCGAGGTCGACGAACCGGCCGCGCTGCTGGCGGACCTCGGGCTCGGCGTCCGTCACGACGTCGCCGTGACGGTCCTCGGCGTCGACGGGGCACCCCTGCCGTCGGGCTTCGAGGTCTCGGTGACGGGGGTCGACTTCACGGACGTCTCGGTGTTCCACGTGTTCGCCCCCGAGATCATGTGGCTGAGGTCGACGGGCATCACCACCGGCTACGCCGACGGCGGGTTCCGCCCGACCCAGCCGGTCCTGCGCGAACAGATGGCCGCGTTCCTGTTCCGCCGCGCCGCCGTCGCGGATTTCGTGCCGCCCGAGACCTCCCCGTTCACCGACGTCTCGACGACCGACCCGTTCTACCGTGAGATCACCTGGCTGGCGGGCCAGGGCATCACGACCGGCTACGACGAGCCCGACGGCACCGTGACCTTCCGGCCGTCCGAGCCCGTGCTGCGCGAGCAGATGGCCGCGTTCCTGCACCGGGTGCACCTCGGGACCGACCCGGCGGCGCCGAGCGCGGCCCCCTTCGCCGACGTGCCCGTGGACCACGTGTTCGCGGGGGAGATCGCCTGGCTGGAGGGCGCCGGCATCACCACCGGCTACCTCGAGCCGGACGACACCCGCACGTTCCGTGGGAGCCAGCCGGTGCTGCGCGAGCAGATGGCCGCGTTCCTGTTCCGCTTCCGCACGTTCTGACCCCCACCGGAGGACCCATGACCGAGCCGCTGGACCCGAGCCCTTCGCACGACCGCACCGCGGGAGCGACCGTCACCCTGCCGGTTCCGCCGTCGGTGGCGCTGGCGGTAGTCACCGACCTCGGCAGTTTCCCTGCCTGGCTCGACATGCACAGCGGGTGGCGCGGGCGGGCACCCGGTCGCGCCGTCGTCGGGTTGCAGTTCGTCGAGCAGGTGCAGCTGATGGGCATTCCCGCCGAGGTGCAGTGGGAGGTCGTCGAGGTCGGTGACGACCGCCTGGGGCTCGAGGGGTCGGGACCCATGGAGCTGACCCTGGCCCTGCTGGTGACGCTCGCCCCCCAGGGCGACGGAACGACCCTCCGACTGGACATCGGCCTGTCCGGCGACCCCGTGCGGGGGCCGATGGGCGGCTCGGTCCTGCAGAGCGTGCAGGAGGCGGTCGACGCATCGGTGACCCGACTCGTCGACCATGTGGCCGGTGCCGACCCCACCGCCGCCGGGCCGGCCGACGGAGCGGCTCCCGTGCGCCACGACCGCACCGGTCAGCTGCTCGACCCGCACACCCCGGTCATCGTCGGTGTGGGCCAGCACGCGAACCGAGCGGTCGGCGAGGAGCTGCTCGATCCCGTCGAGCTCAGCGTCCTGGCCCTGCGTGCGGCCGAGACCGACAGCGGCAGCAGCGGACTGCTCGCATCGGCCGACGCCGTCTACGCGATCGCCAGCGCCTCGTGGACCTACCGGGACCAGGCGGCCGCGGTCGCCGCACAGGTCGGCGCCGACCCGGCCGAGACGGTCATGTCCGCGCGGTTCGGCGGGGATGCCGGCGCCCTGCTGCTCAACGACGCGGGCGCCGCGATCGCCGAGGGTCGGGTGGCGGTCGCCCTGGTCAGCGGCGCCGAGGCCGGAGCCACCCTGGCGGCGGCGCAGAAGCAGGGCCTCGAGCTCGACTGGCCGCGGCAGGCCGAGGACGTGGCCCCCACGCGTGTGCTCGGCAGCGACCGGGCCGCCAACACCGACCCGGAGACCGCCGCCGGGCTCAGCGTCCCGGTGTACACCTACGCCCTGTTCGAGTCAGCGTTGCAGGCCGCCGCCGGGCACGACACGGCCGAGCACGAGCAGGTCGTCAGCGAGCTGTGGTCGGGCCTGTCCGACGTCGCGGCGGCGAACCCCCATGCCTGGTCGCCGCAGGCCCGGTCCGCGTCCGAGCTGCTCGAGGTCGGCGACGAGAACCGCATGATCTCCTCGCCGTACCGCAAGCTGATGTGCGCCAACCTCACGGTCGACCTCGCCGCGGGGCTGATCGTCACCAGTGTCGCCGCCGCGCAGGCCGCAGGTGTGCCCCAGGACCGGTGGGTCTTCCTGCACGCCGGTGCGTCGGCCCACGACGAGTGGTTCGTGTCCGAGCGGGGCGACCTCGCCTCGTCCCCGGCGATCCGCACGATCGGCGCCGCCGCCCTGGCTCACGCGGGCCGTTCGATCGAGCAGATCCGGCACGTCGACCTGTACTCGTGCTTCCCGTCGGCGGTGCAGATCGGCGCCCGCGAGCTGGGCCTGCCCGTCGGCGACCCCGCCCGGCCGCTCAGCGTCACCGGTGGGCTGACCTTCGCCGGCGGTCCGGGCAACAACTACGGGACGCACGCCGTCGCGAGCCTCGTCCCCCGGCTGCGGGCGGAGCCGGACACCTTCGGCCTGTCGACCTCGGTGGGCTGGTTCCTGACCAAGCACGCCGTGGGGATCTTCTCGGCCCAGCCGCCCGTGCAGCCGTACCGCGACCTGCACCCCGTCGTGGAGGCCACTCCGACGCGCACCGTGCTGGCCGAGTACGAGGGCGAGGCCGTCGTGGAGGCGCACACCACCCAGTTCGACCGTGACGGGTCGCCCGACGCGGTGATCCTCAGCGTCGTCACCCCCGCCGGCGACCGGGTGCTCGTGCGGACGCGGCAGCCCGAGGTCGCGTCCGCCGGATCGATCGCGGGCCGGCGGGTCCAGGTGGGGTCCACCGAGGAGGTCCGGCTGCTGGACGAGTCCACCGAGGTCCCCGCGGCGCCGCCGCTGCCGGTCCGCACCGAGCGGCACGGGTCGACCCTCGTGATCGTCATCGACCGCCCGGAGCGCCGCAACGCCGTGGACCTGCGCACCGCGCTGCTGATCGAGCGCGCCGTCGACCTGCTGGAGTCAGACCCCACGCTCCGGGTCGGGGTGCTGACCGGGGCCGGGGGTCATTTCTCGGCCGGCATGGACCTGAAGGCGGCGGCCGCCGGCCAGTTCCCGCTCACGGACGGCCGCGGCCCGCTCGGCATCACGGGCCGACCCCCGACGAAGCCGCTCGTCGCGGCCGTGGAGGGCGCCGCCCTCGCCGGCGGATGTGAGCTGGCGCTGGCCGCGGACCTGATCGTGGCATCCTCCACCTCGGTGTTCGGCCTTCCCGAGCCCAAGCGTGGCCTCGTCGCGGCAGCGGGGGGCGTGATGCGACTGACGCAGGCGCTGCCGCGCAAGCTGGCCATGGAGATGGTGCTCACCGGTGACCCGGTGCCGGCCGTCCGCCTGGCCGAGCTGGGCCTGGTGAACCGCGTGGTCGAGCCCGGTCGCGCACTCGAGGCGGCCCTCGAGCTCGCTGCGTCCATCGCCGTCAACGCGCCGATGTCGGTGCGGATCGGCAAGCAGATCGTCACCGAGTCCCCCGACTGGACCACCGACGAGGCCTTCGACCGCCAGTCCGACCTCGCGGCGCCGGCGGTGTTCTCCGACGACGCCCGCGAGGGCGTCCAGGCCTTCGTCGAGCACCGCGACCCGGTCTGGACCGGCCACTGAGCCCCTCCCGTACCCGCTGGGAGTGACGTTTCGGCCCCGAAATCGCTCGATCAGGGGCAGAAACGTCACTCCCAGCGGGGACGGGAGGTGATGTCCGACACATCTGCGCCAAAAGACCCTCGCTGGTCAGGAACGTGTGCCTGGATGACCTAGCCTCGGCCTGTGATCTCCCTGCTCTCCAACCTGCTCCTCGTGCTCGTCAGCGTCGCCCTGGTGCTCCTGATCGGGGCACTGGTCGTCGTCCTGTTCAACGCCGCTGCCGGTTGGGTCGTGGCCCGGGTCGAGGAGCGCGCGGAGGACCGCGAGCAGGTGCCGACCCGGCGTTGAGCGTGACAGGCTGACGCCATGAGTGCCGGCCGATTCGCCCCGTCGCCCTCGGGCGACCTGCACATCGGCAACCTGCGGACCGCCGTGCTCGCCTGGCTGTTCGCCCGCGGCACGGGACGCCGGTTCCTCCTGCGGGTCGAGGACCTCGACCAGGGTCGCTCCGGGGCCGAGGCCGAGGCCCGGCAGCTGCAGGACCTCCGGGAGCTCGGTCTGGACTGGGACGGCGAGGTGGTGCGGCAGTCCGACCGCGCCGACACCTACGCCGCCGCGCTGGAGCGGCTCACCGAGGAAGGCCGGACCTACCCGTGCTTCTGCTCGCGGCGCGAGATCCGCGAGGCCACCCGGGCGCCGCACGCGCCCCCCGGGTCCTATCCCGGCACCTGCCGTGACCTGGACCCGGCCGAGCGGGACCGGCGGGCCACCGGACGGCCACCGGCGATCCGGCTGCGGGCCGAGGTCGACAGCTGGTCGGCGACCGACCTGGTGCTCGGCGAGCTGGCCGGACCGGTGGACGACCTCGTGCTGCGGCGTGGCGACGGGACGGCGGCGTACCACCTCGCCGTCGCCGTCGACGACGCCGACCAGGGTATCGACCAGGTGGTCCGCGGCGACGACCTGGTGGGCTCGACACCGGGACAGGCCCACCTGGCGCACCTGCTCGACCTGCCGGCGCCGACCTACGCCCACGTGCCCCTGGCGGTCAATGTCCAGGGACAGCGGCTGGCCAAACGGGACGGCGCCGTGACCGCGGCAGACCTTCGCGCCCTCGGCCTGGACCCCCTGGCGCTGATCGCCGCGTCCCTGGGCCTGGCCGGCGACCTGCCGCGCCTGCTGAGGGACTTCGACCCGGCCGCCCTCCCCCGCGAGCCCTGGGTGTTCAGAACCCCCTGAGGCGGTGCGCCTCGACCATGTGTTCGCCAGCCCGAGCGTGCGAGGGCGTGAGCGGAGCGAGGCGAACCCCACGCGGGTGTCGCCTCGGGCTCCGCCCTCACGGTCGCTCCGCTCCCTGGCGACCGCCACCCGGGTGTGGTTTCGAGGCTGCTCGTTCCTCGCAGCACCTCAACCACCGAGGACGCGCGACCTCGTGTTCGCCAGCCCGAGCTTGCGAGGGCGTGAGCGGAGCGAGGCGAACCCCACGCGGGTGTCGCCTCGGGCTCCGCCCTCACGGTCGCTCCGCTCCCTGGCGACCGCCACCCGGGTGTGGTTTCGAGGCTGCTCGTTCCTCGCAGCACCTCAACCACCGAGGACGCGCGACCTCGTGTTCGCCAGCCCGAGCTTGCGAGGGCGTGAGCGGAGCGAGGCGAACCTCACGCGAGGGTCGCCTCGGGCTCCGCCCTCACGGTCGCTGCGCTCCCTGGCGACCACGGGACCCGTTCGCCGGCCCGCGCAGCGAGGCGAACGGACCGGCCTGACCGGCTCGGTCAGCCGATGAAGTCGGCCAGCAGGCGTGACAGGATCGTCGGCTGCTCGATCGTGCTGGAGTGTCCGCAGTCCGGCACGACCTCCAGCCGCGCTCCGGCGATGCCGGCCACGATGGCCTCGGACTTGTGCACCGGCGTGGCGACGTCGTCGGCACCCACCACGACCAGGGTCGGTGCGGTGATCGAGCCGAGCTCGGGGGCCACCGGCAAGCGGTCCGTCACACCGAGGATCGCCTGCCGCATGCCGCTGCGGTCGACCGTGGCCAGGTCCTCCAGCCAGCGGTCGATGCGCGGACGGACGGCCGGATCGCCCAGGGCGGTCGGGCCGAACATGATCGGCTCCACCTGGCCGCGGACGATCCCCATGCCGAACAGCCGGTACACCCGGGCGAGCAGGCGGTACCGCTTGACCTTCTCCGGGTCCTCGGGTCCGGCGCTGGTGTCGAGCAGGCTCAGCGAGAGGACACGGTCGGGGTGGCGGGCGGCGAGTCGCATCCCGACGAAGCCGCCCATCGACAGCCCCACGTAGTGGACCGCGTCCAGGCCGAGCTCGTCGAGCAGTCCCACCACGTCGCCCAGCAGGGTGTCCATGTCGTAGCCGCCGGTGGTGGCGGGCGGGGTGCGACCCTGGCCGCGCCAGTCGATCGTGATGCACCGGTAGCGCTCCCCCAGCGCGGCGACCTGGTCGTCGAACATGCGGCCGCTGAACAGCAGGCCGTGGCCGAACACCACGGTGGGTGCCTCCGGCCGGCCTGCGGGCGCGCCCGTGTCGGTCAGGTGGACGTCGGTGCCGTTGACGTGCAGGAGGGGCATGGGTCACGAGGGTAGTCCGCCTCGTGGCGCAGGTCACACTTGACAAGGTTTGTGAGTGATCACTAACTTAACTCCATGGTCACCGGAAAGCGCATGAAGGCAGAGGACCGCAAGCGACTGATCCTCGACGCAGCGATCGTCGAGTACGGCAGCGGCGGGCTCCACGAGACGTCCACCGAGGCGATCGCCGAACGCGCCGGGGTGTCGCAGCCCTACCTCTTCCGCCTGTTCGGCACCAAGCAGGACCTGATCATCGCCGCGATCCACCAGCACACCGACACCCTGCGGGGCCTGTTCGCCCGGGCGGTGGCCGAGCGCGGCGAGCTGAGCCCGCTCGACGCGATGGGCGAGGAGTACGCCCGGATCCTGGCCGAGGACCCCAACTCGCTGCGCTGCCAGCTGCACACCTGGGCCGCGGCGGGAGACCCCGCGATCGGACCGGTGGCGCGGTCCACCTACCTCGAGATCCTCGACGACATCCGTCGCCTGAGCGGCGCGTCCGACGAGGAGATCACCGACTTCATGGCGCACGGGATGTTGATGACCGTGGCCGCTGCGCTCGACATCCCCGACCTCGCCTGCTCCATCCCCACGTCATCGATCGGCACCACCACCCCTCCCTCCCCCTCCCCCCAGGACGACTGACATGTTCGATTTCCTTGCCCGCATCGCCACCACCCGACCGCGCCGAGTCCTGCTCGTCACGGCCCTGTTCATCGCCCTCGCCGGCGTGCTCGGCGGCCCCGTCGCGGGGCTGCTCAACGCCGACACCGACTCGTTCAGCGACACCAGCTCGGACAGCGCCACCGCCCTGCGGTTGATCGAGGACGCGACCGGCACCAAGGCGGTCGCCGAGATGGTGCTGTTGATCGACACCGACGACCCGGCGGCCCTCGACGAGGCCCGCGAGGTCCTCGACGCCGATCCGGACGTGGCTGCGGTGGTCGGAGGGCCGGAGGCCGGCGACGCGTTCGCCTCGCGCGACGGCGACCTCACCTTCCTCGCCGTCGTGTACACCGCCGACGCCAACACCACCGAGGTGTCCGAGCACCTCGGCGAGCAGCTCGGCGAGATCGACAACGTCCGGATCGGCGGCATCGGCGCCGCGTTCCAGGCGGTGAACGAGAAGGTCGAGTCCGACCTCGTCCGGTCCGAGCTGATCGCCTTCCCGCTGCTGCTCATCGCGGCCCTGTGGGTCTTCCGCTCCGGCGTCTCCGCCCTGCTGCCCCTGCTCGTCGGCGGCCTCACGATCATCTCGTCCCTGCTGTTCCTCCGCGGCGCCAACGAGATCGTCTCGATCTCGAACTTCGCCCTCAACCTGGTCACCGGCATCGGCCTGGGCCTGGCGATCGACTACTCGCTGTTCATGGTGTCGCGGTACCGCGAGGAGCTCGCCCGCGTCGGGCCGGGCGTCGAGGCCATCACGCGCACCGTCGCCACCGCGGGTCGCACGGTCGTCTACTCCGCCGTGACGGTCGCCGGCGCCGGCCTGGCCCTGCTGGTCTTCCCGCTGCGCTTCCTCTACTCCATGGGTGTCGGGCTCACCATCGTCGCCCTGACCGCGGCGGCCGTCTCGTTGATCGTCCTGCCGGCGTTGTTCGCCCTGCTGGGGACCCGGGTCAACTCCCTGGGCCTCAAGCGCTGGCAGCGGTCGCTGCAGGCCGAGGCGACTGCGGAGAAGTCCGGCTTCTGGTACCGCCTCGCGCAGTTCGTGATGCGCCGCCCGCTGCCCATCGCCATCGCCGGCACGGTCATCATGCTGGCGCTCGGGGCCCCGTTCCTCGGGGTCAAGTTCACCGGGGTCGACGCGTCGGTGCTGCCGGTCGACGCCGAGGCGCGGATCGTCGACACGACCCTGCGCGAGGAGTTCACCGACACCGACGCCGCGCCGGTCATCGTGGCCATCGAGGCACCGGAGTCCGCGGCCGACGAGGTCGCCACGTTCGCCCGCGCCGCCGCCGCGCTCGAGGGCACGGTCGGCACGACCCCGCCGCTGTACCTCGGCGACGACCTGTGGCAGGTCGACGTCCGGCTCGCCCAGGGTCCCATCGAGGCGACGTCGCTCGACCTCGTCGAGACCATCCGCGACATCCCGGCCCCCGGACCCACGTTCGTCGGCGGGTCGAGTGCCGAGCAGGTCGACCAGGTGGCCTCGATCGCCGACAGCATCCCGTTGGCCGTCGGCATCCTCGCGGCCCTGACCTTCGTCGCCCTGTTCCTCATGACCGGCTCGGTGATCCTGCCGATCAAGGCGCTGGTCATGAACCTGCTCACCGTCAGCGCGACCTACGGCATCCTCGTGCTGATCTTCCAGGACGGGCGCCTCGAGGGACTGCTCAACTACACGAGCCAGGGCGCGCTGGAGTCCACCCAGCCGGTGTTCCTGTTCGCGATCGTGTTCGGCCTCTCGACCGACTACGCCGTGTTCCTCCTGACCCGCATCAAGGAGGCTCGTGACAACGGCGCCACCGACAGCGAGGCCGTGGCGCTCGGCATCCAACGGACCGGACGCATCGTCACCGCAGCGGCCGTGCTCTTCGCCATCGCACTCGGAGCGTTCGCCACCTCGGACATCATCTTCATCAAGCAGCTCGGCCTCGGGGTCGCGGTCGCGGTGCTGATCGACGCCTTCCTGGTGCGGGCCCTGCTGGTGCCGTCGCTGATGGCGCTGCTGGGCCGGGCCAACTGGTGGGCTCCCAAGCCCCTGCGCAAGCTGCACGACCGGTTCGGCCTCAACGAGGGTGAACCCGTCGCGCCGGAGCCACGCCCCGTACCGGCCCGGGTGTAGCACGAAGGCGGTCCCCCGACGGGTGTCGTGGGACCGCCTTCGTGGGCACGGCTCAGATCAGGTTCTTGCTCTCCAGCCACTCCTTGGCGATGGTCGCCGGCGCGGCCTTCTCGTCACCGGAGTTGCGGATGTTGAACTCCAGCAGGTCCTCGGTCTTCAGCTGCGCCGAGATCCGGTCGAGCACGTCCTCGATCCGGTCGTCGTCGACGGAGTCACGGATCAGCGGAACCACGTTCTGCGACAGGATCAGGCCCTCGGGGTCCTCCAGGGTCACCAGGTCGTTCTCGACGATCGACGGGGTCGTCGTGTAGATGTCGGCGACGTCGGCCCGGCCGTCCAGCAAGGTCTTCAGGGTGTCGGGTCCGCCGTAGTCGCTGTTGGACTCGAACACGATGTTCGTCAGGCCGTAGACGGCCTCCAGCCCGGGGAGACCGTAGGGACGCTGCTCGAACTCGGGGTTCGCGACGAGACGCACCGAGTCCAGGGTCGCCAGGTCCGCGATGGAGGTCACGCCGTTGGTCTCGGCGAACTCGCGGGTGACGTTCAGGGAGTCCTTGTTCTCGGCGTCCGCCGGCTCGAGGATGTCCAGCTCGTCGGGGAGCACGTCGTCGAGGGCGTCCTCGACCTCCTCGGGCGTCGCCGCGGTCGTCTCCGGGTCGTAGAAGGACAGCAGGTTGCCGGTGTACTCGGGGATGATGTCGACCTCGCCCGACTCGAGGGCCTGCAGGTAGACCTCGCGCGACCCGATCTGGAACTGCCGGTTGACGTCGATGCCCTCGGCCTCCAGCGCCTGCGCGTACACCTCCGCGATGATCTCGTTCTCGGCGAAGGCGGCCGACCCGATCGTGACGCCGTCGCCGTCGGTCGGGTCGCCACCGCAGGCGGACAGGGTGAAGGCCAGCGACGCGGCAGCGCCGATCGCGGCCAGGCGGCGGATGGTCATGTTTCTCCTCAGGGTTGGGGAACAGGTGCGGAGGTGCGGGAGACGGCGCGCTGCGCCAGCACGAAGAGTCCGTCGAGTGCGAGCGCCAGGGCGACCACGAGAACCGACGCGCCCAGCATGCGAGCGTAGTCGGACACCGCCTGCCCGTCGATGATGTACCTCCCGAGACCGCCGAGTCCGATGTACGCGGCGATCGTGGCCGTGGCGACGACCTGCAGGGTGGCCGAGCGCAGTCCGCCCACGATCAGGTCGGCCGCCAGCGGGATCTCGACCTTCACCAGGATCTGCCACTCGGTCATGCCGATGGCCCGGGCGGCGTCGATCGTCGCCCGGTCGACCGACTCCAGCCCCGCGTAGGCGCCGGCCAGCAGCGGCGGGATCGCGAGCACCGTCAGCGCCAGGACCGCTGGCACCAACCGGTTGCCGCCGGACTGCAGGGCTGCCCACGTGAGCACCCCCAGCGTGGGCAACGCCCGCAACGTGCCGCTCGAGACGACGGCCAGCCCGCGGAGCCGGCCGGTGTGCCCGACCCACAGCCCCAGGGGGATGGCGATCGCGGCCGCCACGGCGACCGTCAGCGCGGTGTAGCCCAGGTGCTCGGCCAGACGCGTGGGGATGCCGCCGTCGCCGGTCCAGTTGGCCCCGTCGGTCAGCCAGTCGATCGTGTCGGAGACGACGCTCATCGTGCACCTGCCGTCCGGGGTGACTCCGCCCACGGCATCAGCACGCGACCCGCCAGCACCAGCAACCCGTCGAGGACCAGGGCGATCAGCACGATGCCGACGACGCCCGTGAGGATCTCGGTGTCGAAGTCACGCCGGAACCCGCTCGTGAACAGCGACCCGAGGCTGCTGACACCGATCAGGGCGCCGACGCTGACCAGGCTGACCGTGCTCACGGTGACGACCCTCAGGCCGGCCAGCAGCACCGGGCCCGCCAACGGCAGCTCCACCGTGAAGGCTCGCCGCCAGGGTCCGTAGCCACTGGCCGTCGCGGCGTCGAGCACCGCCGGTGACACCGAGCCGAACCCCTCGGCCGCCGACCGCACCATCAGGGCGATCGCGTACAGGCTCAGCGCGACCACGACGTTGAACGGATCGAGGATGCCGGTGCCCAGGATGCTGGGCAGGATGATGAACAGGGGCAGCGACGGGATGGTGTACAGGATGCTGCCGCCGCCGAGCAGCAGTCCGCGCAGGCGCGGACGACGGTGCGCCACCCAGCCGATCGGCACGGCCACCGCGAAGCCGATGACGATCGGCAGCAGGCTCAACCAGAGGTGGTCGAGCGCCAGACCCGTGACGTAGTCGCGGTTGTCGAGGACCCAGTCCACGGGCTCAGCCGTCCAGCACGCCGGTGGCGCGTCCGTTGCCGTCGACCACGATCCGCCGGCCGTCGGTCTCCTCCACGCGCAGCGTCCGCTCGGCCTTGTCCAGGCCCAGGAACGTGCGCACGAACTCGCTCGCCGGGTTCGCGAGCAGCTCGGCCGGCGACCCGACCTGGGCGACCTCGCCGCCCGTGGAGAGGATGACGACCTGGTCGCCGAGCAGCAGGGCCTCGTCGACGTCGTGGGTCACGAAGACGATGGTCTTGCCCAGCTCGCGCTGCAGCCGCAGCAGCTCGTTCTGCAGCTCGACGCGCACGATCGGGTCCACCGCTCCGAACGGCTCGTCCATCAGCAGGATGTTCGGGTCGCTCACCAGCCCCCTGGCCACGCCGACCCGCTGCTGCTGACCGCCGGAGAGCTGCCGTGGGTACCGGTCGGCCAGCTGCGGGTCCAGACCCACGGTCTCGAGGACCTCCAGCGACCGGCGCCGGGTCTCGGCCCGACTCGCCCCGTTCAGGCGCGGGACCGTGCCCACGTTGTCCAGCACGGTGCGGTGCGGGAGCAGGCCCGCGTGCTGCATGACGTAGCCGATGCTGCGCCGGAGCTCGACCGGATTGCGGGTCGCGATGTCGACGTCGTCGATGAGCACCTGGCCGGCGCTCGGCTCGACCATCCGGTTCACCATGCGCAACAGGGTCGTCTTGCCGCAGCCCGACGAACCGACGAACACGGTGGTCGAGTGCGACGGCAGGGTCAGGGAGAACTCGCCGACGGCCACCGTGCCGCCGGGGAAGGTCTTGCCGACGGTGCGGTACTCGATCATGCGTCTCCTGACGTCGCGGATGACACCACAGTGTTCACGCTCGAGACGCTGCGGGCAATCGGGAGGCCGGCACGGGTCCATGCGCGGATCCCGCCGTCGACGTCGGTCGCCCGCAGACCGATCGACACCAGGGAGGCCGCCGCCAGGGACGACGTGTACCCCTCGGTGCACAGGACGATCCACTCCTGCTCGGCCGTCGCGTGGGGCAGTGCGGCGCCTGATCCGGGGTGCAGTCGCCACTCCAGATGGTTGCGCTCGACCACCCATGACCCGGGCACCTCCCCGTCCTCGGCACGTTGCCACGCCGGCCGGATGTCCACCAGCAGCGCTCCCGCGTCCACCCGAGCGGCAGCCTCCGCCGGCGTGAGGCGGTCGAGCTGGGCCCGGGCGTGGGCGAGGAGCTCGTCGACACTCCCGAAGGTCACGAAGCCTCCCGCAGACGATCGCGGACCGACTCCGGCGCCGGCGCCTCGGGGTCGTCGGTCCACACGGAGGCCAGCCGCTCCAAGCGTCCGCCGGCGACGTCGTAGAAGTTCATCCGCTCCAACGGGGTCGAGTAGGCGTGCACGCTGACCGCGGTCGCAGCCGCCGTGTTGCGGACGTCGTGCACGTAGTGCTCCCCGAACCGGACCGTCTCGCCGGTCGATCGCTCGTTGTCGTGCAGCTCTCCGACCCCGGTCCACACCGACTCGGTCAGTGCACCCTCGACGACGGTGAAGGCTCCGGCCGACCCCCCGTGGTCGTGCAGCTGGGTGCCCTGCTCCGTGGTCCAGCTGATCAGCCAGATGTCGACCTGGGCGTCACGGTGCAGCCGGACGTGCCAGCGATGGTCGACGTCGGCCTCGACGGCATACAGGCCGGCCCGGACATCGGCCGCGACGGCGGTCGTGAGACCGACGAGCTCTGCCAGGCTCAGCGGCGTGGCAGCGGACTTCCTGGCGGGAGCGGGATGCGCGGACATGACGGCATCACACACCCGCCCGACCGGCGTTCCGGGGCCATCCCGCCACCTGAGACCGTGGCCGACGGGCGGCCGGCTCTGGTACCCCGGGGTGATTGGTGGACCGGCCGGACCGTAGGTTAGAGTTGCGTTCGCTGTTCGGCCCGAGGGCCGGGAGCACGCATGAGGCCCCGTGGCGCAGTTGGTTAGCGCGCCGCCCTGTCACGGCGGAGGTCGCGGGTTCGAGTCCCGTCGGGGTCGCAGAGCAAGCAACGAGAGGGTCCACGCCACCAGGCGTGGGCCCTCTCGTCGTCTCGCCCTCCCCTCCCCACGAAATGTGCAGAAGATGTTCGTCTCGCGAGGCCGAACGACCACGAACTCCCCACATCGCGGGGGTCCGGGTGCGTGGGATAAGGTGGTCGTCGCTCGCCACGCGAGCACGGCCAGGTAGCTCAGTTGGTACGAGCGACCGCCTGAAAAGCGGTAGGTCGCCGGTTCGACCCCGGCCCTGGCCACGGGAACACGGGTCCGCGAGGTACGAGCGGGCCCGTTTTTTCGTGGGCTCGGGCCGGCGGGAGAACCGGCGAGGTCGCCTGGGGGTCCCCCCTGCACGGAGCGCAGCGGAGTGCTCGGGGGAGTCGACCCCGGCCCTGGCCACGGGAACACGGGTCCGCGAGGTACGAGCGGGCCCGCTTTTTTCGTGGGCTCGGGCCGTCCGCCTGCCCGAAGCGCCGGCGCTCCCCCGCTAGGTTGGCCGCATGCACCTCGTCGGCATCGATCTCGCCTGGGGCGAGAAGAAGCCCACCGGGGTCGCGGTGCTCGACCCGGCCGGCCGGCTCGTGCACCTGTCGTCACAGCGGCGCGACGCCGACATCCTCGAGGCGGTCCGGCCGTGGGTCGAGGGCGACTGCCTGGTGGCGGTCGACGCGCCCCTCATCGTCACCAACGACACCGGCAACCGGCCCGCGGAGCGCGGCCTCAACGCCGACTTCGCCCGCTTCGACGCCGGCGCCCACCCGGTCAACCGCGGCAAGCCCGAGTTCGCCGACACCCCTCGCGGCGCCCGCCTCGCCGAGGCGCTCGGCCTCGACATCCACCCGGCATCGACGTCCCGGCGGCGGGCGATCGAGGTGTACCCGCACCCCGCCACCGTCGCCCTGTTCCGGCTCGGCCGGATCCTGGCCTACAAGAACAAGCCGGGCCGCACGCTGGACGGCATGCGCGCGCAGCTGCTGCGGCTCACCCAGCTGCTGGACGGCCTGGCCGACGCGCGGCCGGCGCTCCACCTCGACCACCCGGACTGGCACGCGCTCGTCGAGGCCGTGACGTCGGCCGGACGCAAGAGCGAGCTGCGCACCGCCGAGGACCAGGTCGACGCGGTGGTGTGCGCCTACGTGGCGATGGTCGCCGCGCAGGACCCCGGCGCGGTCACGACCTACGGCGACGCCGACACCGGCTACATCGTCACGCCGACGCTGCCCGCCGACCACACCCCCGCCCCGCGGGCCCGGCAGCAGCCGGTCAGCCGTGCGGTCCAGCGGTACGCCGAGGAACACCCCGCGCTCGTCGACCTGACCGCCCACTACACCCGGTCCGTCATCGGGCTCCTCGACGAGGCCGGCATCGACTACCTGACCGTGAGCGGTCGGGCCAAGAGCGTGGCGTCGTTCGCCACGAAGGCGGCACGCACCGCGGGTGGCCGACGCGTCTTCACCCGGCCGCTCACCGAGATCACCGACCAGATCGGCATCCGCGTCATCACCTACGTCCAGAGCGACGTGGCCGCCGTCGCGGAGCTGCTCGCCGAGGAGATGTCGGTCCTCGAGGACCGCGACATGGGGCGCGAGACCGCCGGCGAGGGACGGTTCGGCTACGCCAGCCGGCACCTGCTCGTCGCGGCCGGCGACCTGCGACCCGCCCAGGTCCAGGTGCGCACGGTGCTGCAGCACGCCTGGGCCGAGTTCGAGCACGACATCCGCTACAAGGGCACGATCCCCGCCGAGCACGCCTCGGACTTCGACCGTCGCTTCACCCTGGCGGCCGGCCTGCTGGAGCTCGCCGACCGGGAGTTCTCGACGATCCGGTCACGGCTGCACGGGTGGATGCGGGACCAGCGGCCCGAGATGGACGCCGGCGACCCCCGCATCAGCCCCCAGGAGCTCGCCAGCTTCCTCGCGGGCCGGTTCACCGACGCCGGCTGGTCACGCACCGACCACTACGCCTGGGTCTCCGGGCTGCTGCTCGAGCTGGGCGTCACGTCGCTGGACGAGCTGGGCGGACTGCTGTCGTCGGTCGACAGCGAGATCATCACCGGCCGCATGGAGTACCAGTACCCGCCCGGCGCGGTCCGTCGCCTCGACGACGCCCTGCTCGCGATCTTCGGTCAGCGGTACCTGCAGCTGACCGGCAACGCGCACCGGCAGGAGGCGCTGGAGTCGCGGCTGGCGAAGCTGCGCACCTCGCCGACCGACTGACCCTCAGACCTTCTGCGGGACCTCCTGGGGCTGCCAGCCGGGCGGCCCGAAGACGTAGCCGAGCTTGGTGCGCAGGCTCTTCGCCCCGCGGACGTCACGGGCGATCCGCACGTACTCGCCGTACTGCAGCCGCATCAGGTTGTAGGTGTCGACCTTGTACGTGAGGCCGTACGTGGGTCGCTGCTTCTCCGCGGCGAAGGTGCCGAAGATCCGGTCCCAGATGATGAAGATGCCCGCGTAGTTCTTGTCGAGGTACTCCGGATCGCTCCCGTGGTGGACCCGGTGGTGCGACGGCGTGTTCATCACCAGCTCGACCGGGCGCGGGAGCCGGTCGACCAGCTCGGTGTGCACGAAGAACTGGTAGATGAGGTTGAAGCCGAAGGCCACGTAGAGCGTCCACGGGGCGAAGCCCAGAAGCGGCAGCGGCAGCCAGAAGAAGAACTCGAACCACGGGTTCCACTTCTGCCGCAGGGCGGTGCCGAAGTTCATGTACTCGCTGGAGTGGTGGGCCTGGTGGCCGGCCCAGCCGATGCGCACCCGGTGACTGAACCGGTGGTGGAAGTAGTAGCCCAGGTCGAGGCCGAGGAACAGCACCACCCAGTACCACCAGGTGTCGGTCGGCAGCTCCCACAGCGCGAGGTAGCTGAACACCGCCACGAAGCCGAAGAACGACAGCACCTTGAACACCGTGAGGAAGAAGACCGAACCGATCCCCATCGAGATCGACGTCCGGGCGTCCTTGAGGGCGTACCCGGTGACGTTGTCGTCGTGGTCGAGCCACTTCAACGCTGCCAGCTCGATGAGGATCGTCAGCAGGAAGAACGGTGCCGCCCAGGTGACGGGATTCTTCAGCGGATCGAGCAGGTCGTTCATGGCACCTCCGGCTATATGACTTCGTAGTAAGTTACCACGAGTTCACATCCTGCGCTAGAGTGCAGCCATGGTCGCCGTCGCACATGCCAGACCGAACGCCGGCACGAAGGGTGTCCCGCGGCTGGAGCGCGAGACCCAGATCCTCCGGGTCGCCACCGAGGAGTTCGGTTCCGCCGGCTTCGCCGGCACCAACATCCAGGCCGTGGCCGACCGCGCCGGCATCTCCAAGCCGCTGATCTACAACTACTTCGGCTCCAAGGAGTGCCTGTACGCCGCGTGCCTCGACCACGCCGGCACGGTGCTCGGCGGGGAGATCGAGCGGATCGCCCGCGGCGACGCGGTCGGGCTCGAACGGGGCCTGCGCACCCTCGCCGGCATGTTCACCATCCTGGAGCCGCAGCCGTACCTGTGGCGACTGCTGCACGACCCCACGGCCCCGACCACGGGCGCGGTCGCCGAGACGGTGGCCGACCACACCGACCGCATCGCAGCGCTCGCCCACGAGGGCGTCACCGAGCTGCTGGGGTTGAGCGGCAACACCGATCCGCTCGACATCTCCGCGATGACCGCGACCTGGCTGGGCATCGTCGACTCGTTGATGGGCTGGTGGGTCGACCATCCCGGCGAGTCCGCCGATGCGATGCTCGACCGGTGCGTGCGCCTCGTCCGGGCGTTGTTCTCCGACGCCGCCCGAGGCCAGCTCGCATGAGGGCCGCGGACCTGACGGTCGTGCTCACCGGGTCGTCGAGCGGGATCGGGGCCGAGGCCGCCCGTCAGCTGGCCGCCCGCGGCGCCACGGTCTGCCTGCTGGCCCGTCGGGCCGACGAGCTCGAGGCGGTGTGGGCCGAGATCGTCGCCGGCGGCGGCACCGCCCACACCTACCCCGTCGACCTGACCGACCCGGACGAGACCTCCGAGGTCGTGGCCCGCCTGCTGTCCGACCACCCGCGCATCGACGTGCTGGTCAACAACGCCGGCCGGTCGATCCGGCGCAGCGTCGCCAGCTCGGTCGATCGCGCCCACGACTACGAGCGCACGATGGCCGTCAACTATCTCGGCGCGGTCCGCCTCACCCTCGGCCTGCTCCCGCGCTTCCTGGAGCAGGGCCACGGCCACGTGGTGATGAGCTCGACGATGTCGACCCAGGTGCCCGTGCCACTGTTCTCGGCCTACCTCGGCAGCAAGGCGGCACTGGAGTCGTTCGCACGATCGCTCGCGGCCGAGAACGCGCATCGGGGCATCACCACGACCGTCGTGAACTTCCCGATGGTGCGCACCCGCATGTCGGGCGCCACCGACATCTACGCCGCCATGCCGATGATGTCCGCCCGCCGGGCCGGCGGGTGGCTCGTGAAGGCCAGCCTCGACCGGCCGACGCGCGTCAGCAGCCTGAGCGGCACCGCGGCCGAGATCGGCATGGCAGCCGTGCCGGGTCTGGTGACCCGTGTCGTCACCCCGGGCATCCGCCGCATGGACAAGCGGCTCGCCCGCCGGGTGCGGTCAGCCGACTGAGGTCTCCCGCACCTGCCCCTGTCGCAGGATGAGGTAGACCGCCAGACCCACGGCCACGCCGGGGACGACCCCGAGCAGCAGCGCGATCCATCCGCGGCGGACCTTGAGCACGACGGCGTCACGGACCACCCAGATCGCCAGGGCCGCGTACGTGAACAGGACGTCGGTCGAGTACCCCGACGCGTAGGGGTTCACGAACCCGTCCAGGGCGCCGCCCCACACGTCCCAGCCGTCGTCGACGAGCGCCGGCACCACGATCACCACGAAGGCGACGGTGAACCCGACCGCCACCGCGGCGAGGAGGAGTCGAGCAGTCCGGTCGAGGGTGTCGCTGCGTGCTTCCATGCGGCCACCGTAGTCCGAACCCAACCCAGAAGTGCTCCCACATCAACCGTTCCTGCGGCGGCAAAGGTTGATCTGGGAGCACTTCTGGGGCGTACGATCGACGACAGGCCCACCACCCTGCGGCCGACGAGGACCGTGCCCACCACCGCGCGGCCACCACCACGAGAGAAGAGAGCACCACCGTGACCGTCTTCAGCCATCCGCACGAGCAGGTCGTCTTCTGCCACGACCCCGCCAGCGGCCTCCGCGCCATCATCGGCCTGTACTCCACGGCCCTCGGCCCGGGGCTCGGCGGCACCCGCTTCCACCCCTACGCCTCGGAGGCCGACGCGCTCGCCGACGTGCTGAACCTCAGTCACGGCATGGCCTACAAGAACGCGCTCGCCGGCCTGGACCTCGGCGGCGGCAAGGCCGTCATCATCGGCGACCCCCGCACCGACAAGTCCGAGGCCCTGTTGCGGGCCTACGGCAGGTTCGTCGAGTCGCTGGCAGGCCGGTACTACACGGCCTGTGACGTCGGCACGTTCAGCCCCGACATGGACGTGATCGCCCGCGAGACCTCGTACGTCACGGGGCGGACCGTCGAGCACGGCGGGGCCGGCGACTCCTCGGTGCTCACCGCCTTCGGCGTCTACCAGGGCATGCGGGCCGCGGCGCAGCACCGCTGGGGCTCCCCGTCGCTCGCCGGGCGCACCGTCGGTGTCGCCGGGGTCGGCAAGGTCGGGCGGCACCTGGTCAGCCACCTGGTCGAGGAGGACGCCCGGGTCGTCGTCACCGACCCCGTCGACGCGGCCGTGAGCCACGTCCTCTCCCTGTCGTCGGACGTCCGGTCCGTCGCGTCGACGGAGGCGCTCCTGGCCGAGCCGCTCGACGTCTACGCCCCCTGCGCGCTGGGCGGCGCGCTCACCGACGCCGTCGTGCAGACGCTCTCGGCCGGCATCGTCTGCGGCGGCGCCAACAACCAGCTGGCGCACCCCGGGGTCGCCAAGCTCCTCGACGAGGCCGGCATCACCTACGCGCCGGACTACTGCGTCAACGCCGGAGGGGTCATCCAGGTGGCCGACGAGCTCGACGGCTTCGACTTCGACCGGGCGAAGCGACGCGCCACGGGCATCTTCGACACGACGCTGGCCGTGCTCGAACGAGCCGCGAGCGACGGCACCACCACCGCGGACGCCGCCGACCGGCAGGCCGAGCAGCGCATGCGCGAGATCGGACGACTCGGACAGGTCTGGCTGCCGACCCGCTGACCGGGGCGGCCGTCAGCTGGCGGCCGGGTCCTCACGGTCGAGGTCGACGTACTGTTCAGGGATCGGGTCGCCCGACTCCCCGTGGAGTTCTCGCTGCAGGGTGGAGAAGTCCGTATCAGGTGTGCGGTACTTCAACTCACGCGCAACTTTGGTCTGCTTGGCTTTCGCACGGCCGCGCCCCATGGGTCGACCCCCTCGCAACGTAGTCAGTATGTCGTGCAGCCAGCCTACAGAAGAACCCTGAGGACGGCTCGCCTACCCCCCGGTAGCGGCCCCGTGCGTCTCAGGTGAGGGTGACGGTGCCGGCCTCGCCGTGCACGCCCGCGGCCGCCACGTCCCCGGCGATCCAGGCCTCGATGCCGTGCTCGGCCAACAGGCGGACCGCGGCGTCAGCAGCGTCCGGTGCCACCAGGGCCACCATGCCGACGCCCATGTTGAGGGCCTCGTCGAGAGCGGTCTGCTCGACCCGGCCGACCTCGGCGACGAGTCCGAAGATGGCCGGCGGGGTCCAGCTGCCGCGGTCGATCCGCACCGAGACGGTCGGTGGCAGCACCCTGGCGAGGTTCGCCGCCAGACCCCCGCCGGTGATGTGCGACATGGCGTGCACGCCTCCGGCCGCGGCCAGCGCGAGGCACGGCTTGGTGTACAGCCGCGTCGGGGTGAGCAGGGTGTCGCCGAGTGTCCCGCCGAGCTCGGCCACCTCGCGGTCCAGCGACCAGCCCGCGCCGCCGGCGTCCGGCGGGGCGAAGAACACGTGCCTCACCAGCGAGTAGCCGTTGGAGTGCAGGCCCGAGGAGGCCATCGCGACCACGACGTCGCCGGGTCGCACGAGCTCGGCCCCGAGCAACGCGTCCGCCTCGACCACGCCGGTGGTCGATCCCGCCATGTCGTACTCGTCGGGAGCGAGCAGGCCCGGGTGCTCCGCGGTCTCGCCGCCGAGCAGCGCGGTGCCGGACTCGACGCACGCTGCGGCGATGCCCTTGACGATCGCGGCGATGCGCTCGGGCACGACCTTGCCGCACGCGATGTAGTCGGTCATGAACAACGGTTCCGCACCGCACACGACCAGGTCGTCCACGAGCATCCCGACGAGGTCGAAGCCGATCGTGTCGTGGCGGTCCATGCGCTGGGCGATCTGGACCTTCGTCCCGACACCGTCGGCCGAGGTCGCCAGGAGCGGGCGTCGGTAGGCCTTGAGGGCCGATGCGTCGAACAGACCCGCGAACCCGCCGATGCCACCGACGACCTCGGGCCGACGCGCCTGGTCGACCCACTGCTTCATCAGCTCGACGGCGCGGTCGCCCTCGGCGACCGAGACGCCGGTCGCGGCGTAGTCGATCGGACCGGTCACGGGACCACCTTCAGCTCGGGGTGGGCCGGCGCCTCCAGCAGGTGCTTGCCGATCAGGTCGTCCTCGGGCAGCGGGACGGGGTAGATGCCGTCGAAGCAGGCCCGGCAGAGGTTGTCCTTCGGCACGTTGGTCGCCTCGACCAGCTGGTCGAGGGTCACGTACGCCAAGGAGTCGGCACCGATCGAGCGGCAGATCTCGTCGACGTTGATGCCGTTGGCGATCAGCTCGGCGCGGGAGGCGAAGTCGATGCCGTAGAAGCACGGCCACTTGACCGGCGGGCTGGAGATCCGCACGTGCACCTCGGCGGCACCGAACTCGCGCAGCATCCGTACGAGGGCGCGCTGGGTGTTGCCGCGGACGATCGAGTCGTCGACGACGACCAGCCGCTGACCGGCGATCACGTCACGCAGCGGGTTGAGCTTGAGGCGGATGCCGAGCTGCCGGATGGTCTGCGACGGCTGGATGAAGGTGCGTCCGACGTAGGAGTTCTTGACCAGTCCGTGGCCGAACGGGATGCCGCTCTCGGCCGCGTAGCCGATGGCCGCCGGGGTGCCTGACTCCGGTACCGGGATGACCAGGTCGGCGTCGACGGGCGACTCGCGGGCCAGCCGACGGCCGATCTCCTGGCGCACGGTGAACACCCGCTGGTCGGCGATGGTGGTGTCGGGTCGAGCGAGGTAGACGTACTCGAAGATGCAGCCCTTGGGTGCCGCGGGCGCGAACCGCTCACTGCGCAGGCCCTCGGCGTCGACGGCGACGAACTCGCCCGGCTCGATCTCACGGATGTAGGACGCGCCGACGATGTCCAGCGCCGCGGTCTCGCTGGCGATCACCCAGCCGCGCTCGAGGCGACCGAGGACCAGGGGCCGGATGCCCTGCGGGTCGCGGGCGGCGTACAGGGTGCCCTCGTCCATGAAGACGAGCGAGAACGCGCCCCGCAGCTGCGGCAGCACCTCCAGCGCGGCCTCCTCGACCGACCGGTCGGGGAACGACGAGAGCAGCGTCGCCATGACGGCGGTGTCGCTGGTCGCGATCTCGGCGCCACGCTTGCCGGTGCCCTCACGCTCCTCGACGACCTTCACGAGGTCGGCGGTGTTCGTCAGGTTGCCGTTGTGGGCCAGGGCGACCGAGCCCGTGGCGGTGGGACGGAACGTCGGCTGGGCGTTCTGCCAGACGCTGGCCCCCGTGGTGGAGTACCGCGCGTGGCCGATGGCGATCTCGCCCTTCAAGGACGCCAGGGTGGACTCGTCGAAGACCTGGCTGACCAGCCCCATGTCCTTGTAGACCAGGATCTGTCGACCGTTGCTGACCGCGATGCCCGCCGACTCCTGGCCGCGGTGCTGCAGGGCGTACAGGCCGAAGTAGGTCAGCTTCGCGACCTCCTCGCCGGGGGCCCAGACGCCGAAGACACCACAGGCGTCCTGGGGTCCGGCATCCTGGGGGTCGATGTCGTGGGTCAGGCGACCGTCTCCGCGAGGCACGCCCCCAGTGTAGGGGTTGCGCTCAGGTCCCGATGACGGTCGGATGGGTCCATGCATCCTGACCAGGTCACGGTAGAACGCACCATCGCCGCTCCGGCCGCCACGATCTTCGCGATCGTCGCCGACGCGGCACGCCACAGCGAGATCGACGGGTCCGGGACCGTCCGCGGCACCAAGGGCGGCTCGCAGCCCCTGGAGCTGGGCAGCCAGTTCGGCATGTCGATGAAGCAGGGTCTGCCGTACTCGACCAAGAACACCGTCGTGGAGTTCGAGCCCGACCGCCGCATCGCCTGGAAGACGACCGGGATGTTCGGCCTCGTCGGCGGACGGATCTGGCGGTACGAGCTGGAGCCCACCGACGGCGGAACGATCGTGCGCGAGACCTGGGACGCCCGCCAGGACAAGCAGCGCAAGCAGCTGCTGAAGACCTCGATCCCGCGCAAGAACCAGATCGGCATGGAGCGCACCCTGCAGCGGCTCGCCGAGGTCGTCGAGGGCTGAGCGGTGGACCCCACCGGGACGACGGACGAGCTCCCGGGCATCCCTGCCGGCCCCCGCGGGTCGGTCTGGCGCACCACGTGGCGGTTCATGCGCGACCGCAAGGAGCTCATCCCCCGGCTGCACGAGCAGTACGGCGACACCTTCAGCCTGCAGATCATGCCGGGTCCCCGCACCTTCGTGGTGTTCAGCGACCCGGCCGACGTGAAGGAGATCTTCGCGGCCGACCCGGCGCAGTTCCACGCCGGTGAGGGCAACGCGATCCTCGGACCCGTCATGGGCGAGAACTCCGTGCTGCTCGTCGACGACGCCGCGCACCAGCGCGCCCGCAAGCTGCTCATGCCGGCCTTCTCCGGTGCACCGATGCGTGGCTACGTGCCGCTGGTCGAGGCGGTCGCGAAGGCCGAGGTCGACTCGTGGGACGCCTCACGCACCTTGGTGACCCTCGACCGCATGAACGCCATCACCCTCGAGATCATCCTGCGGGTCGTCTTCGGGGTCACCGACCCCGCCCGGCTCGACGCCCTGCGTCCGATGGTCAACCGCATGGTCGACATCGACGCCAAGATGCTGCTGGCCTGGTCGTACCCCCGGCTGGCCGCGGTCCCGCCGTGGCGGGGCTACTTCCGCAACCAGGCGGCGGTCGACGAACTGCTGTACGCCGAGATCCGCGAGCGTCGGGCGGCCACCGACCTCGACGTCCGTGACGACGTGCTGTCGCGCCTGCTGCGGGTCGGCGGCGACGACACCGCACCCCTCACCGACACCGAGCTGCGCGACCAGCTCGTAACCCTCCTGCTGGCCGGCCACGAGACCACCGCCTCGGCACTGTCCTGGACCCTGCACGAGCTCGGCCGTGACCCGGAGCGGCACGCCCTGGCCACCGCGGCGGCCGACGAGGGCGACGACGCGTACCTCGAGGCCTGCCTCAAGGAGGCGATGCGACTGCACCCCGTCATCGACTTCGTGGCGCGGACCCTGCAGAGCGAGCAGGTCGTGGGCGGGCGCCGACTGCCCCGGGGCGTCACCGTCACCCCGTCGATCATGTTGTCCCACAGCCGAGAGCAGAGCTTCGCCGACGCCCACCTGTTCCGGCCCGAGCGGTTCACGGCCGGGGAGGTCGCCCCGAACACCTGGATCCCCTTCGGCGGCGGTGCCCGGCGGTGCCTCGGCGCGGCCTTCAGCCTCATGGAGGGGACCGTGGTCCTGCGCGAGGTGCTGCTGCGTCACACCGTGCACGCCGACCGGCCGGCGCCCAACCTGCTCCGCAACATCACCAACGTCCCCGGTGACCGGGCCCCGCTGACCCTCACCCCTCGCTGAGCGGGAGCCAGGCCGACAGGTCGGACCGCTCCCCCGAGGCGTGCACCGTGGCGTTGGCCCACGCGAGCGACCCCCGCCCGAGCGCTATCCACGTGGCGGCGTCCATCTCGACGACGGCCGGAGGGGTCCCGCGGGTGTGGCTGGCCCCGGGAATGCACTGCACGGCGGCGTAGGGCGGCACCCGGACCTCCACGCTGTGGCCCGGCGCGCGCTCGACCAGGACCGCCATGAGGTGCAGGGTCGCCGCCCGGAGGTCGTGGCGGTCGGTCGACCCGGCGTCGAGGCGCGCGCAGACCGCCGCGAACTCGGCGGCGGGAAGGGGCGTGGGGCGTCGGGCCATGGGGACAGGGTAGGAAAGGTCCATGAGCTCCCGTTCGCGCACCGCGGACGGCTGGCGGTTCGCGGTGGGCACGCTGACCGCGTGGTCGGTGCGGGCGCCGTCCCGGATCGACCGGGACGTCGTGGGGCTCGGGCTGGTGCTGGCACCGCTCGCGGTGCTGCCGCTGGGGGTCGCCGTGGCTGCGCTGCTGTGGGCCGGCCGCGAGGCAGGACTGGCCCCCGTGGGGGTGGCCGCGGCGGCGGTGGGCGCGCTCGCGCTCGGGAGCCGCGCCCTGCACCTGGACGGGTTGGCCGACACCGCCGACGGACTCACCGCGTCGTACGACCGCGAGCGGGCCCTGGCCGTGATGCGTACCGGCGACGTGGGCCCCGCCGGGGTCGTGGCGATCGTCGTCGTGCTCGCCGTGCAGGTGGGTGCGCTGGCGTCGCTGGTCGGCACGACCCACGGGTGGTGGCTCGCCGGGACAGCCGTCGTCGCGTCCCGCGCGACGGTGGCGGTCGTCTGCACGGCCGGCATCCCCGCAGCGCGTCCGGAGGGTCTCGGGGCGACCGTCGCCGGTTCGGTGCCGCGGCCCGTCGCCGTCGCCCTGGTCGTCGCGGCGGCATCGGTCCTCGGAGCCGCCGCAGCGGCTGCCGGACTGGACTGGTGGAGGGGACCGGTCGCGCTGGTCGCGGCCGTGGCCGCCGTGGCCGTCCTGGTCCGGCGGTGCGTGCGGCGGATCGGCGGCATCAGCGGCGACGTGCTCGGGGCGGGGATCGAGGTGGGTCTCGCCGTCCTCCTGCTGGCCCTGACCTGACCGGGCACGCCCTCAGAGGGTGATAGTGCGTCCCGCCACGACCAGCAGCACCTGGTCGCACTCGGTCGCGATCCGCTGGTTGGCCGTGCCGAGCAGGTCGCGGAAGACCCGGCCCGAACGATGAGCGGGGACGACTCCCATGCCGACCTCGTTGGTGACCACCACGGCCGTGCCGCGGAACGCGGCCAGCGCCTCGGCCGTCGCGTCGAGACGAGCCCGGAAGACCGGCTCCCAGTCCTCCAGCAGCGCGTCCCACGCGTCGAGCTCGTCGAGCTGTGCGGTGACCCAGGTCCCGAGGCAGTCGATCAGCACGGCACCCTCGGCGCCGTCGAGGGCGGCGACGAGGTCGTGCGTCTCCACGGTCAGCCAGTGCTCCGGCCGGCGGCGACGATGGGCGGACACGCGGGCCGCCCAGTCCGGGTCGTCCACGGCGTCGGCGGCCGGTCCCGGTGCGACGTAGGTGACCACCGGCTCCGCCAGGAGCAACGCCTCGGCGTGGAAGGACTTCCCGGAGCGCACACCGCCGGTCACCAGCACCTTCACCCTGACCACCCCATGGTCCGTCCCACGATCGTCGTTCCAGCAGCGTAGGGCACCCGCACCCCCTACCATCAGGGCATGCGCGTCCACCACCTCGTCGCCGGCCTGATGCACGCGCCCCTCGTGCCCCGGATGATCAGCCACGTCCTGCTCTGCGAGCACCCCACCGGCCTGGTGCTCGTCGACGCCGGCTTCAGCCATGCCGACCTCGCCGACCCGAAGCGGCTCGGCATCGCGCGTCTGATGCTGCGGCCCGACCGCGACACCGCCTACACGGCCCGGGGTGCCGTGGAGGCCGCCGGATTCTCCACCGACGACGTCACCGACATCGTGCTGACCCACCTCGACATCGACCACGTCGGCGGGGTCGCGGACTTCCCGTCGGCCCGGCTGCACACCACCGCCGACGAGTGGTCGGCGGCGACGATCGACACCAAGCTGGCCGAGCGCAGCCGGTACCAGTCCGTGCAGTGGTCGGGCAGCACCGACGTGCAGACCCACGCAGGGCCGGGCGACGCGTGGCGCGACGGGCTGACCGGTCACGAGGTGCTGCCCGGCATCACGCTGGTCCCGATGCCCGGTCACACCCGCGGTCACGCGGCCGTGGCGGTGGACGCCGAGGACGGTCTGATCGTGCACGCGGGCGACGCCTCGTTCGACGCCAGCGTGCACGGTGCCGCACACGCCGACACCGGCGAGCCCCTGCCGTCGATCGGGCTGCTGCGGGTCGTCGAGAAGGTGCTCGCCATCGATCGCCGGCGGATCGCGGGCAACCACGCGACCCTCGCCCGGCTGGGCGCCCAGCCGGGCGTGACGGTCGTGAATGCCCACGATCAGCGAGTGTTCCCCACCACCTGACGGGTAGCGTCGACATCGATGTCGACACCGCGGTGGTCCCTGCTGGTCCCGCTCGCCGCACTGGTCCTCGTGACCGCGTGCTCGGGCGGACCGGACCCCGCGCCGGCGAGCCCGCAGCCGCCCCCGACCACGACGGTCGCCCCGGCCCCGGCCCCAGCCCCGACCACGCCCGTCACGCCCACGACCGCCGACCCGGTGGTCTCGGAGATCCCCGACGAGCAGTGGGACCGCATCGTCGCCACGGGCGCGTGGCGCGAGGGGTGCCCGGTCGGCCGCGACGACCTGCGGGTCCTCACCGTCCACCACGTCGACCTCGCCGGCGAGGTGCAGCGCGGCACGCTCGTGGCGCACCGCGACGTGATGGCCAGCCTCTCCCGCATCTTCACCTCGCTCTTCGACGCCGGGTTCCCGATCGAGCGGATGGAGCCGGTCGAGACCTACGGCGGTGACACCCTCGCAAGCCTGCAGGCCAACAACACCTCGGCCTACAACTGCCGGCGCCCGGACCAGATCAACGCCCCGGTGCTGGAGTCGCCGCACGCCAACGGCCGGGCGATCGACATCAACCCCGACCTCAACCCGTGGATGGACCTGCGCTGTCGCTGCTGGTCACCGCGCGACACCCACGCCGAGCGGACCCCGGGTCCCGGCAAGATCCTGCCCGGCGGGCCGGAGGTCGCCCTGTTCGAGGACGAGGGTTGGATCTGGCAGAACATCGACGTGCCCGACTACATGCACTTCGACACCGGCTACCCGTCGGCGCCCTGGACCAGCCCGAACGGCTGACCGGGTCGGCGGCGGTCGTAGGCTCGCCGGCATGACGACCCCTGAGTTCTGGCGCAGCGTCGAGGCGATCCACTCCACGGTGTACTTCGCTCCGGAGGCGAAGGACGTCTACCAGGCCATCGGGCTCAAGGGTTACTGGATGGGGTACGCCGCCTCCAGGTCGGCGGCCCTGGGGACCCCTCATCCCGAGGTGGTCACGGCGCTGTTCCACGGGTTCGCTCCCCGACTGATCGCGCGGGCGCTGCCGGACGCGTGGTCGATGGCTTCCCGCGACGAGGTGCTCGCGACCCGCCTGGACCTGGCCCGCACCGCGATCACCCGCGCCATCGGATCGCGCGAGGTGGCGCGCACGGCCGACACCCTCGGCCGCCTCGCCGGCCAGCTGGACCTGGGGGGCAAGACCCTGGCCGCGGCGCACCGGACGGTGCCCGTACCCGCCGATCCGGTCGGCCGGTTGTGGCACGCCGCCACCGTGCTGCGGGAGTACCGCGGTGACTGCCACGTGGCCGTGCTCGTCTCCGCGGGCCTCGACGGAGCGTCCGCCAACGCGTTGGCCGTGGCGGCCGGGCTCGTGCCGAGGAACCAGTGGGAGGTGCGCGGATGGACCGAGGACGAGTGGATCGCCGCGTTCGGGCGCCTCGAGCAGTTCGGCTGGACCGAGGGCAGCGTCGTCAACGCCACGGGTCGTGCGGCGCGGGGCCGCATCGAGGACGCCACCGACCGCGCCTGCGGGGCCGGTCTGGACCAGGAGGCGACCGCCCGCGCCTACGCCGTGACCCCCGAGCTGACCGCGATCGCCCAGCTGCTGGTCGACGGCGGGGCGATCGCCTACCCGAACCCGACCGGCGTCCCCGCCCCGTGACCTGACCCCGCCCGCCCCGCTCTCCCCACCTCCCGCGTTCGGGCCCCGCCTTCCCGCTGCCACCTTCCCGCTGGGAGTGACGTTTCCGCCCTCAGAACCGCGCATCAGGGGCAGAATCGTCACTCCCAGCGCGGAGGGGAGATGGGCCGTCGGGTGGGTCGGGTGGTCAGCCGGAGAGCGCGGCGCGCAGGCGCACCGGGTCGACCCGCCAGAAGTCGTGCTGCCGGCCGTCGACGAAGATCACCGGCACCTGCTCGCTGAAGGCACGGACGAGCTCCGGCTCGCCGTCGACGTCGACCGCCTGCCAGTCGTCGCCGGTCTCGGCGACGACCGCAGCCACGGCCTGCTCGGCCACCTCGCACAGGTGGCACCCCGCGCGGGTGAACACGACCACCCGGGCCACGTCGGCGTGGGGAACCGTCATCGGCGCTCCCCCATCAGGCCAGGCCCAGGGCCTCGCCCCGGGCCAACGCCCGCAGCCGACCCTTGGCGACCTTGCCGGTGGCCGAGTACGGCAGGCCGTCGACGACCACGACGCGGGTGGGCTGCTTGAAGCGGGCCAGCCGGGTCCGGCACACCGCCTCGACGGATTCGGTCACCGTCGCCTCGTCGACGCCGTCCAACGCCACCACGAAGGCGACGACCGCCTCGCCGGTCTCCTCGTGGGGCAGGCCCACGACCGCCACCTGGGCCACACCGTGCGCCTCGGCGATGACGTCCTCGACCTCCCGCGGGTACACGTTGAAGCCGGACACGATGACCAGCTCTCGCAGCCGGTCGACGAGGGTCAGGTCGCCGTCGTCGTCCAGGAAGCCGACATCGCCGGTGGGGTACCAGCCGTCGTCGCGCGGCCCCTCCTCGCCGTCGGGCCAGTAGCCCGAGAACACGTTGTCGCCCCGGACCCAGATCTCGGCCGGGTCGCCGGGCACGGCGTCGCGGGGCTCGTCGGTGCCGGGTTCCACGATGCGGATCTCGATGCCCGGCAGGACCCGTCCGACCGAACCGGGCTTGGGTCCCCCGTCGGCCTCCCGGGCCGCACCGACCGTGACCGCGATGACGGGCGCGGTCTCGGTCAGGCCGTAGCCCTGCTCGATCGCGTGACCGGACGACTCACGGAACGAGTCCGCCAGGTCGGGGTCGAGGGCCGACGCTCCCGAGATGACGACCCGTACCCCCGCGAGGGCGTCCGCCAGGTCGTCCCGACCGGCCCAGGCCGCCACCACGGGCGGCGCCAGGGGGAGGTTGGTGACCTGCTCCTCGGCGATCAGCGTCAGCAGACCGGCGGGGTCGAACCCGTCGACCATCACGAGGCGGGCGCCCTGGCGCACCGCCTGGCCGAGCACGCAGTTCAGCCCGTAGATGTGGAACATCGGCAGCAGCCCGAGGCACACGTCGTCGCTTCGGACCAGGTCGAGCGGTGCGACCTGGTCGACGTTGGCGACCAGGGCGCGGTGGGTGAGCATCGCGCCGCGCGGCTTGCCACTGGTCCCTGAGGTGTAGAGGATCAGGGCCAACGACTCCGGGTCGACCGGCGCCACCGGGTCGGACTCGACCGCGGCGTCGAGGAACGCGTCGAAGGCCACCTCGTCGCCGTCCGGATCGGTGTCGGCAACCACGACCGACACGTCGGACGCGTCGGCGCACGCCTCGCGCACCGCCCCGATGGCCGCCGCGTCGGCGAGGACGAGCCGCACCCCGGCATCGCCGAACATGCGGCCCATCTCGCGGGCGGTGGACCGGGGGTTCACCGGCACGGCCACCATGCCGCCGCGCAGGATCCCGTAGTAGGCGACGGCGAGGTCGATCCGGTTCGCCATGACCAGCGCGACCCGCTGGCCGGCCCGCAGGCCCCGCCCGCTGAGACTGCGCGCGACGGCGTCGGCCGCACGGTCCAGGTCGGCCCAGGACATCTCGCGCCGGCCCCCCCGGTGCTCGACCAGCGCGATGCCGCCGGGATCCCGAACTGCTGCTGCCCGGAGGTCCTCGCTGACATTCACGGTCACGGTACGAGTCAACCACAGCGGACCACCCGGGTGGGCGCGGTAGCCTCCCCCCATGCCCCGCGAAATGCCGGAACGCCGCAACCTGCAGTCGCGCTCGGTCCTGGCCGGGCAGGCAGCCGCAGCCGCCGCCGAGGTCGAGCGGGCCCTCACCCCCGAGCACGACCCGACCGCCGCCGCGTTCTTCGACGTCGACAACACCATCATGCAGGGCGCGTCGATCTTCCACCTGGCCCGCGGCCTGTACCGGCGCGACTTCTTCAGCGCCCGCGACATCGCGGGCGCGGCCTGGAAGCAGTTCTACTTCCGCTTCGCCGGGGTGGAGGATCCCGCCCACATCCAGGAGGCGCAGTCGTCCGGCCTCGCCTTCATCCAGGGCCACCGGGTCGACGAGCTGGAGATGATCGGCGAGGAGATCTTCGACGAGCACATGGCCCACAAGATCTGGCCCGGCACGCGGGCGATCGCCCAGACCCACCTCGACCGCGGAGAACGGGTCTGGCTGGTCACCGCCGCTCCGGTCGAGATCGCCCGCGTCATCGCTCGCCGGCTCGGGCTCACCGGCGCGCTCGGCACCGTCCCCGAGCACGTCGACGGCGTGTACACGGGCCGGCTCGTCGGCGAGATGCTGCACGGCGAGGGCAAGGCCGTGGCCGTGCGGGCGATCGCCGAACGAGAAGGTCTGGACCTCGAACGCTGCTCGGCGTACTCCGACTCCAGCAACGACCTGCCGATGCTGTCGCTGGTGGGACATCCGGTGGCCGTCAATCCCGATGCGGTGCTCCGCGCCCACGCCAAGGCGCGCGGCTGGGAGATCCGCGACTACCGCACCGGCCGCCGGGTCGCCCTCGCGGGGGCGAAGACCGCCGCGGCGGCAGGGGCGGTCGGGGTCGCCTGGCAGGTCGCGCGGCGCGGTCGATCTCGATGGAGTTCGTGAGAACCGGCGACAAGCGTCGGATCACCGCCTAGACTGGCGGTGATCTGGGAGGGTCATGAGGGAGATTCTGGGAGGACTGCGGCACGCGGTGGCCTTGGCCGGCGCGGGTGCTGACGACCGCTTCCTGCTCATGGCCCTGGCCGATGCCGGACCCTCCTCCGGCCGCGCCAGCGGGCCGACGTACGACGAGCCCGAGCTCGACGCCGAGGGGCTGCGGCTGCGCGCCCTGGTCGACCTGGCCACCCAGGGCGACACCGAGGCGTTCGGCCAGCTGTACGACCACTACGTCTCCGGCATCTACCGGTTCGTCTACTACCGCGTGGGCTCCACCCAGCTCGCCGAGGACCTCACCAGCGAGACCTTCGTCCGTGGTCTGCGGGCGGTCCAGCGCTTCAGCTGGCAGGGCAAGGACTTCGGGGCGTGGCTCACGACGATCGCCCGCAACCTCATCGCCGACCACTACAAGTCGAGTCGTTCGCGGCTGGAGATCGTCTCCGACTCGGTCCCCGAGTCCAAGCAGACCGTCGCCAGCCCCGAGGACGAGGTGCTGTCGCTGGTCTCCAACGAGATGCTGTTCGAGGCCGTCAACCTGCTTCCCGCAGAACAGCGCGACTGCGTGCTGATGCGGTTCATCCAAGGTCTGTCGATCGCGCAGACGGCCGCGGCTCTCGGCCGCAGCGAGGGCGCCGTCAAGCAGCTCCAGCTGCGGGCCGTGCGCAGCCTGGCGAAGAACATCTCGGGGGACGTCCGATGACCGCCCGCCGATCCGACCTCGTGAGCCGCGTCATGAGTCGTAACCTCGACCGTCTCCTCTTCGTTGAACAGGTGACCGGTCGGACGACGAGCGGTCATCCCGTGCAGGACCGAGCAGGACAGGAGCAGGTGCGATGATCCGCCGCGATGCCGACGCCGACGCCTTCGAGTCCGCCCTGCGCGGTCGTCACGTCGCCGATGCCGAGCTGCGTCACCTCGTCCGGCACGCCGAGCACCTCTGCGCCACCGCCGCCCAGCACGGGCCCTCCGACGACTTCCGCAGCTCGCTGCGCGACCGCCTCATGACCGAGGCAGCCACGGCCCTGGAGCCGCGCGCCGCAGTGCCGCGTCGGGCCGTCGCGCCCGCGGCTCCCGGTTTCCGGCGTCGGGTCGCCCGGGTCAGCGCCGCGGCCATCGTCGCCGTCGGTGGCGTCGGTCTGGTCGCCTCGAGCGCGCAGGCCGTGCCCGGCGACATGCTCTACGCGGTCAAGCGCGGCGTCGAGAACGTCGAGATGGCGCTCCAGCGCACCGAGACGTCCCGCGGCGAGCTCCAGCTCTCGCAGGCCGGCGAGCGACTCGCCGAGGCGGCCCGTCTCGCCGAGGTCGAGGGCGGCGGAACCGCGTTCACCACCAGCCTCAAGGAGTTCCGCTCCGACGCCGTCGACGGATCGGAGCGACTGTTCGACGACTTCGAGTCCAGTGGCGACGGCGACTCGATCCGCAGCGTGGCCGCCTTCACCGAGGAGTCCTCCGCCGTGCTCGCCGACATCATCCGCGTCGCCGGCCCCGGCAACGAGTCCGCCCTGGAGCTCACCGCCCTGACCATCACCGACCTCGCCGCGCAGGCACGGGACCTCTGTGCCACCTGCGCCGACGGCGAGCTGAGCGACATGGTCGTCGTCAGCGCCCCGACCGCCGCGAACCCCTCCACGTCGTCACCGCTGCCGACCCCGGTGCCGGTCCTCGACGACCCGCCCGCGGAGGTCTCGGTCGCCCCGCGACCCGGTCCCTCCCCCACGGCTGCGGCCCCCGTACCGTCGCCGAGCCGGCCCGCACCGTCGCCGTCACCGATCGCCGACCTGCCGGAGGTGCCGGTGGTCACGCCACTGCTCGGGTCGCTCCTGGGTGACGACACGCAGGAAGGCCTCGTGCCCGGCCTGCTGGGCGGGTTGCTCGGCCGCAGCTGAGCCGGCTCAGAAGAACGCGTTGCCGCGGTCCACGAGCAGGGAGTAGAGCGTCTGCTGGATCGTCTCGCGCACCTGGTCGGTGACGTTGAACAGCAGCATCGGGTCGTCCGCCGCCTCGGGCTCGTAGGCGTCGGTGCGGATGGGCTCACCGAACTCGATGATCCACTTGCTCGGCAGGGGGACGAGTCCGAGCGGACCGAGCAGCGGGAAGAACGGGGTGATGGGCAGGTACGGCAGCCCCAGGAACCGCGCGAGCGACGGCACGTTGCCGATGAGCGGGTAGATCTCCTCGGCACCGACGATCGACACCGGCACGATCGGGACCTGGGCGCGCATGGCCGACGAGACGAACCCGCCACGGCCGAAACGCTGCAGCTTGTACCGCTCGGCGAACGACTTGCCGATGCCCTTGAAGCCCTCGGGCCACACCCCGGCCAGCTCGCCGCCGGTGAGCAGTCGCTCCGCGTCCTCCGAGCAGGCGAGGGTCGCCCCGAACTTGCGGGCCATCTGGCTCACGAACGGCAGCGCGAAGACGAGGTCGGCCCCCAGCGGCCGCAGGTCACGGCCGGCGTACTTGCGGACCGCGTAGGCGGTGATGATGCCGTCGATCGGCACGGTGCCGGAGTGGTTCGCCACGAGCAGCGCGCCCCCGGTGGCCGGGATGTTCTCGACACCACGGACCTCCAGACGGAACCAGCTCTCCGCGAGCGGCTCGATCGCGTGGATCAGCACGTCGACGATCTGCGGGTCGAACCCGAACTCGTCGACCTCGTAGTCGCCACCGAGCCGGCGACGGATCGCCGCCAGCAGCGACGCGAGCCGGGTGTCCCACTCCGACCCCAGGACTCGCTGCACCCCGTGGACCAGTGCGGCGGCGAGGTCGTCCAAGGGGATGCCGGCGGCCGTGGGGGTCGAGCCGGCCGTGCGGGTCCGCCGGGCCGCCTCCTCCGCCGCAGCCGCGGCGGCAGCAGCGGCGTCGTCGGCCGTGACGGCCCGCAGGCGGGGCGCCGACGCGCCCTCCTGGGCACGCGCGGTCGAGCGGGCCGAGGCGCTGGGACCCGTGGTCAGACGCTTGGGGGCCGAAGGCCCCGAAGCACCGGGACGAGCCCGCTTGGTCGCAGCGGGCTTCGCCGGCTTCTGCGCGGCCGGTCCGGCGGCGGGCTTGTCAGCAGCCTTGTCGGTGACAGGCTTGTCGGTGACAGGCTTCTTGGCCTTCACCGGAGGTTTGCGTGCCCCGGCACCGCCGGCCAGGGAACGTGCCGCGGACGACGGGCTCGAGCCTCGGCTCCCCCGGCCCGCCGTCCCGCGGGAACCGATCTGGCTACGGGAATCGTCGCTCATGACCGGCCTCCGATCGGCGCGAGGATCCCGGGTCGAATCGCTCGGCGGTACTGGTCGAACACCTGCTCGGTGGTGTAGGTGGGCTCGTAGCCGAAGATCTCCCGCAGCGCGGTGGTGTCGAGGGCCCGGCCGTACATCAGCAGCCGGTGCAGGTCCGGCGAGATGCTGGACCCGACAGCACGGATGACCTGGCGGGCACCGGTGGCGAATCCGAACGGCGGCAGCGGGATGATCGGCTTGCCGAGGCGACGGGCCGCCTGCGAGAGCAGCAGCACACCGTCACCCGCGACGTTGAAGGTGCCGGGGCGGTCGCCGCGCACCGCCTGCACCACCACCGTGAGGGCGTCCTCGAGGTGGGTGAACTGCAGGCGCGGGTCGTAGCCCAGCGCGGCCGGCAGGACCGGGTTGCGGAAGTAGTCACCCAGGGGGGAGCGGATCTCGGCGTCGAGGATCTGCGCCGACCGCAACGTGGTGATGATGACGTCGGGTCGTCGGCGGGCGAATCCCCGCACGTAGGACTCGACCTCGACGGCGTCCTTGGGAAAGCCCACCTTGACGCCGGCGCGGGCTGCCGTGGACTCCAGGAACATGGCCGGGTCGCGCGGCGAGGAGCCGTAGACGGCGCTGGAGGAGCCCAGCACGAACTTGCGGACGACCGACGAGCGCTGGCAGGCCGCCAGCACCTGCATGGTGCCGATGACGTTGAGCTCCTTGCCGGCAGCCCGGCCCCGGGTCGACGGGCTCAGGTCGAGGTGGACGACGGTGTCGACGTCCTCGACGGCCAGCACCTTGCCGATGACGGGCGTGCGGATGTCGGCCCGGACGAACTTGACGCCCGTGAGGTCGCCGGCGGGAAGCACGGTGTCGACACCGACGACCTTGTCGATGCCGGGCTCATCGGCCAACCGCCGTGCGGCTCGGGACGCGAACGCGCTCGAGACGCCGGTGACGAGGACCACCTTGCCCATGCTCAGCCCCGGTCCGAGGAACTACTTGCCGAGCTTGCGGCGCTGCACGCGCGTGCGCTTGAGCATCTTGCGGTGCTTCTTCTTCGACATGCGCTTGCGACGCTTCTTGATGACCGAACCCACGGTTCTCCCTAGGACGACGGTGTGACGATGACGGTTCAGCCTACGCGGTCATCGAGGCTCGGACACCACTGGGCCGCAGGACGGACCTCAGCCCGCCTCGTAGAAGGACTTCTCGATGAAATCGGCGACCGCCTGGGCCGGCACACGGAACGACCGACCCACACGCACGGCCTCGAGATCGCCGGCATGGACCAGCCGGTAGACGGTCATCTTGGACACGCGCATCTGCTCCGCGACCTCCGCGACCGTGAGGAACACCGCTCCGGGAGCCATCTGGGGCCCGCCTCTCAGTCAAGGGCACGCGCGCTCTCCGGCTTCCCCACCGGAGAGGTAGCGCGCGTGCTTGCGACGACACTAGTGGCTGCGGGCCGCCCGGGTACAGCAGTTGTCCGAATTGTGCTCGGCAGTGGTCCCGAACCCCTGCGATCAGTAGGTCGGATCGATCCCCACCAGCGGAAAGACCGCCTGGCGGGCTGCGTTGATCGACCGGTCCAACCAGCTGGCCGGGTCGAAACCCTGCTCCCAGGCGCGGTAGCCCGGCTGCCGTCCGTCGGTCATCCGCAGCGGTGCGGCGAGGCCCGCGAGGTCGCCGACGTGGACCCGCCACCGGTCGGGGACCGGGGTGTCAGGACTCAACGGGTGGCCGGAGACGATCGCGAGCAGGTGGGCCCAGGCGCGTGGGACGACGTCCATGACGGCGTACCCGCCCCCACCGGTGGCGACCCACTTGCCTCCGCAGAGCTCCTCGGCCAGGTCGCGCAGCACCAGGTACGACGCCCGCTGACCGTCGATGCTCAGCATCAGGTTGGTCAGCGGATCGTCCATGTGGGAGTCGCACCCGTGCTGGGTGACCAGGATGTCAGGGCCGAACTCGCGCAGCACCTGCGGCACGACGGCGTGGAACGCGCGCAACCAGCCCGCGTCGGAGGTGCCCGGAGGCAGCGGCACGTTGACGGCGGTGCCCTCGGCGCCCTCGCCCCCGGTCTCGGTGGCGTACCCGGTGCCGGGGAAGAGGGTCTGCGGTCCCTCGTGCACCGAGATCGTGAGCACGCGGGGGTCGTCCCAGAACATCGCCTGGACGCCGTCGCCGTGGTGCGCGTCGACGTCGACGTAGGCGACCCGCTCGGCCCCGTGGTCGAGCAGCCACCGGATCGCGAGGGCGACGTCGTTGTAGATGCAGAACCCGCTGGCCCGGCCCGGCATCGCGTGGTGCAGACCGCCGCTGACGTTGACGGCCCGGTCGACCTCACCCGTCCAGACCCGGCGGGCCGCCTCGACGCTGGCACCGGCGATCAGCGCGCTGGCCTCGTGCATCCGGGCGAACACCGGGTTGTCCTCGGTGCCGAGTCCATGGGGGACGTCGGAGTACTCCGGATGGGCGCTGAGCTTCTGCACCCGCTCGATGTACGACGGGGTGTGCACGAGGGCGAGCTCGTCCTCCGTGGCCGGCGCGGCACCGACGACCGGCAGGTGGTCGAAGACTCCCAGGTCGCGAGCCAGGCGCATCGTGAGGTCGACGCGCACGGGGGCCATCGGGTGGCTCGCTCCGAAGTCGTAGCTCGTGAGCTGCTCGTCGAAGACGACACACGCCCGGTCGGGACCCGCCATGGGCCGAGCCTAGCCGCCCCGCCGTCCGTCCCGGGCGTTCAGCCCTCGGAGAGCTCGGCGGAGCGCCGGGCCGCGGCAGCGACACCGGCCCGCAGTCCGACGTCGACACCGGCCGCGTCGAACGCGTCGATCGCCGCCGCCGTGGTGCCGTTCGGGGAGGTGACCCGGCGGCGGAGCTCGGCCGGTTCGTCCTCCCCGGACTGCAGGAGGCGGGCGGCGCCGACCAGCGTCTGCACGGTCAGGGTGCGCGCGGCCGAGGGGTCCAGACCGGCCTCGACCCCGCCGGCGATCATCTGCTCGGCGAGGTAGAACACGTACGCGGGGCCGGACCCCGAGACGGCCGTGACCGCGTCCTGACGCGACTCGTCGACCACGACGACCTCGCCGCCGCTGCCGAGCAGTCGGGTGACGACCGCCAGCCGGGACTCGTCGCACGCCTCGTTGGGCGAGATGCCGAACATGCCGGCCCCCACGAGCGCCGGGGTGTTCGGCATGGCGCGCACGACCGCGGTGCCGGCGGGCAGGTGCGCCTCGATGACGTCGATCCGCACCCCGGCGGCCAGCGAGACGACGGTGGCCGAGGGGGGAACCGCGTCGGCCACCTCGTCGAGCAGGGCGACGACGTCCTGCGGCTTGACCACCACCAGCACCACGTCAGCGCCCCGGACGGCCTCGGTCGCGGTGGTGACCCGGACCCCGTGACGGTCGTGCAGCTCGGCGGCCCGCTCCGGCAGCTTCTCGCTGATGACGACGCCTTCGGGCGGATGGCCGTCGGCGAGGACGGCGGCCAGGAGGGTCTCGCCCATCACGCCGGCGCCGAGGATCGCGATCGTGGTCATGCCGACCAGCGTAGGGGCGGCGGGCCCGAACCCCTCACCGGCGAGCTCGTGCGGTGCTAGCGTGCCGACAGCTTCTCGGGGAGGACGCCATGACCCAGCCACCGCCGGTGGACCCGTTCGGCCACCCGGTCGCACCGCCGCCGCCTCCCTATCCTGCCCCCACCGCCTGGGCGCAGCCGCAGGTCCACCGGGTTCCCCGACGGCTCGGCGGCCCTGCGACCGCCGCGATCGTGGCCGCCGGTGCCCTGACCCTGTTGGGCGTCCTCGAGGCCGGCTTCGCGTGGTCGGCCCAGGCCGAGTACCTCGAGGCCGCGCGGGAGGGTCGTCCCGGCTTCACGGTGCTGACCACGTACGACCTGCTGGCTGTCGCGTGGCTGCCGGCGCTGGTCGCGTGCTTCGTCACCACGGGTCTGTGGCTGCACCGCGCCCGCACCAACGTCGAGGCCCTCCACCCCCACCTCTCCCACGCCCGCTCGGCCGGATGGGCCTGGGGCGGATGGGTGGTGCCGTTCGTGTCGCTGTGGTTCCCGTACCAGGTGGTGCGGGACGTGTCCCGCGATCCGGCGTCCGGGCGCAGCAGCCCGCTGATCGGCTGGTGGTGGGCGGCCTGGCTGGTCTTCGTGGTGTCCGACGCCTTTGCGGCGAGTCTCGTCGGGTACGGGGCGCCCGATCCGACCACCCTGCAGGCCCTCGGTGCGGCGGAGACCTGGTCGGCGGCCACGGCGGTCGTCGGCTTCACGCTGTGGGTGCTGGTCGTCCGGGACGTGACCGCGCGGCACCGACGCCTGCTCGAGGGACGGATCTGACGCCGAGCACGGTCTAGGGTCGGCGTGTGCGCCTGCGCCTCGACCCCTTCATCCTCGGCCTGCTGGCGACGGCGGCCGTGGCGACGGTGGTGCCCGCCGAGGGCGACGCGCTGGCCGTGCTGCGGGTCGTGGGCACGGTGGCGATCGGCCTGCTGTTCTTCCTGTACGGCGCCCGGCTCTCCACCCCGGAGACGCTCGACGGCATCCGCCACTGGCGGCTCCACCTGACGATCCTCGGCACGACCTTCGTGGTGTTCCCGGCCGTCGGCCTGGCGTGCGGGCTGTGGGTGCCGGAGGTGGTGGGCGACGACCTCTACGCGGGATTCCTGCTGCTGTGCCTCGTGCCGTCGACCGTGCAGTCGGCCGTCGCCTACACCTCGATCGTCCGCGGCAACGTCTCCGGCGCGGTCGTCAGTGCCTCGCTGAGCAGCATGATCGGCGTCGTGCTCACGCCCGTCCTCGTGGGCGTGCTGCTGTCGGGCGCCGGCGGGGCCACGGTCGACGGCGGCGCCGTGCTGTCCATCCTCGCCCAGCTGTTGGCGCCGTTCGTGCTCGGCCAGCTGCTGCGGCCGCTCATCGGGCGGTGGGTGGCGCGGCACGACCCCCGGCTGCGGCTGGTCGACCGCGGCAGCATCCTGCTGGTGGTCTTCCTGGCCTTCAGCGCGGGGAGCAACCAGGGCGTGTGGGACGAGCTGACCGCGGCCGAGCTCGGGCTGGTGGTCGCCCTGTGCCTCGGGCTGCTCGCCCTGATGCTGTCCTGGACCCGGGCGATCGGCCGGTGGGCGGGCTTCGACCGTGGCGACCGGTGGGCGATCACCTTCTGCGGCACGCAGAAGAGCCTCGCGACCGGTTTGCCGATGGCGGCCGTGCTGTTCGCCGACGACCGGGTGGCCCTGGTGATCCTGCCGCTGATGCTCTACCACCAGGCCCAGCTGGTGGTCAGCGCGTGGCTGGCCGCCCGCGCCACCCCCCCAAGGCGGTGAGTTCGCGACCGAAAGCGGGCGGGCGGTGGGTATGGGACCGAATGGCGCGTCATTCGGTCCCATACCCACCGCCGGCCCCTTTCGGTCGCGAATCCACCGCCCGGGGGCTGGGGTCAGGAGGTGTGCAGGCGGCTGAAGGCGAGCGCCTCCAGCAGGTCGGCTTCCTTGGTGCGGGCGTCGAGCGCCTTGCGGGTGTTGACCTCGACGACGATCTCGCCGGTGTAGCCGGAGTCGGCGACGGCCCTCAGGAACTCACCGCACGGCTGACTGCCCCGGCCCGGGATGAGGTGCTCGTCCTTGGCGCTGCCGAGGCTGTCGGCGATGTGCACGTGGGCCAGGCGGGGACCGAGGTCCCGCACCATCTGCACGGGGTCCTGCCGGGCGGTCCCGCTGTGCGACAGGTCGACCGTGACGTGGGCGTAGTCGTGCACCACGGGGTCCCATCCGGGCGCGTAGGCCTGGAACTCCCGCTTGCCGGTGCGCCACGGGTACATGTTCTCGACGGCGTAGACCAGGCCGTGCTCGGCCTCGAGATCGGCGATGCCCTGCTCGAACTCCAGGGCGTAGTCGCGCTGCCACCGGAACGGCGGGTGCACCACGATCGTGGTCGCCCCGACGGCCCTGGCCATGTCGGCGCTGCGGTGCAGCTTGCCCCACGGATCGGTGCCCCAGACCCGTTGGGTGAGCAGCAGCGTGGGTGCGTGCACCGACACGACGGGCATCTGGTGGAACTCCGACAACGCCACGACGGCGTCGATGTCGGCACTGACGTCATCGATGCCGACCATGACCTCGACCCCGTCGTACCCCAGGCGTGCGGCCGCCTCGAACGCGCTGGCGGTCGAGCCGGGATAGACCGACGACGACGAGAGCGACACGCGGAGGGGGTCGGACATTTCACCAGCCTAGGCGGTGCGGTCGATCGTGCCGCCGCGACCGTCCGCGGGCCGCGGTCAGAGGGCGTCGAGCCGCTCCAGCAGGACGCCCTCGCGCAGGGCCCAGGGGCAGATCTCGAGCTCGTCCAGCCCGAACAACGACATCGTGGCGTCGGCCACCAGGGCGCCCGCCCACAGCTGGTGCGCCCGGTCGGCCGAGACGCCGGGGAGGGCCGCCACCTCGTCGGCGTCCAGGGTGCGGAGCTTCTCGACGAGCGGGACCAGGTCGGCGTGGCGCAGCACCCGCCGCACGAAGGGCCCGTCGGAGGACGACGCGGCCCCGCAGATGCGCGCCAACGAGCGGAAGCTCTTGCTGGTGGCGACGGCGTGGTCGAAGGACCCGCCGCGCCGGATCGGCCCGGCGCCGTCGGCCACGGTGGCGCGCACGTGGATGCGCAGCTCGTCGAGGTCGCGACCGGTGTCGACCCAGTCACGGGTGAGTCGGCCCGCGCCCAGGGGGAACGACCGGGCGACGTCGGGGGTCTCGTCGGACCCGGCCGCGATCTCGAGCGAGCCGCCACCGATGTCGAAGACCCCCAGACGTCCCGACGACCAGCCGAACCACCGACGGACGGCGAGGAAGGTCAGACGGGCCTCGTCCTCCCCGGGCAGCACCTGCAGGTCCAGCCCGGTGGCGCGGTTGACCCGCGCGATGACGTCGTCGGCGTTGACCGCCTCGCGGACGGCGGAGGTGGCGAAGGCGATGACGTCGGTGCAGCCCTGGTCGGCCGCGACCCGGCGGGCCTCGCTGGCGAACTCCACCAGCAGGGCGATCCCTTCCTTGCTGACCGCCTGCCGGTCGTCGAGGTGCTCGGCCAGTCGCAACGGCTGCTTGTGCGAGAACGCCGCGACCGGCGGTCCGCCACGGAAGGCGTCGACGATGAGGAGGTGTCCGGTGTTGGACCCGATGTCGAGGACGCCCATGCGCATGCGGCGATTGTTCCACCCTTCGGGCCGTCTCCCGCACTCCGACCTGCACGTAGAGTGGACCCGATGCCTGAGATCGACCTCGGATTCCCCCGCTCATGGGTCGAGTTCGCCAATCCCGACGACGCCACCGAGCGGTTCCGCTGCGACCTGACCTGGCTCACCTCGCGGTGGACCTGCATCTTCGGGGCCGGCTGCCCCGGGATCTACGAGGGCAGCCCGGAGGCCGGCTGCTGCACCCTCGGCGCGCACTTCGCCGACGACGACGACGTCGAGCGGGTCCGCGGTTTCGTCGAGCAGCTCACACCGCAGCAGTGGGAACGGCACGCGGAGGGCACCGCCCACGGCTGGACCGAGACCGACGACGACGGAGACGCCAAGACCCGTGCGGTCGACGGCGCCTGCATCTTCCACAACTCCCGCGAGTTCGACGGCGGCTACGGCTGCGCGCTGCACGGGCTGGCCCTCGCCGAAGGCCTGGAACCGCACACCGTGAAGCCCGACGTCTGCTGGCAGCTGCCGATGCGACGACAGTTCCGTGAGGTCGACCCCGGCGACGGACAGACCTACACCGAGGTCGAGATCGGCGAGTACGTGCGGTCGGGGTGGGGCCCCGGCGGTCACGACCTCGACTGGTACTGCTCCTCGAACACCGAGGCCCACGTGGCCCTCGAACCGGTGTGGGTCGCGCACCGCGCCGAGCTGACGGCGTTGATGGGACCGGCCGGCTACGCCGAGCTCGATCGCCACTGCTCGGCGTTCGAGGCCGCCGGGACGCCCGTCCCGCACCCGGCCTCCGCACCCCGCTGAGGGTGACCTAAGTCCCTCGCGGTCGCGGCGCCGGGCGACACTGAGGCATGCATCTGGACCACGTGACCTTCGCCGTCGGGCCGAGCGGGCTCGACGCCACGACCGACGAGCTCTCGGCAGCCCTCGGGGCCGCGTTCGTGGACGGCGGCGTCCACCCCCGGTTCGGCACCCGCAACCGCGTCCTGCCCCTGCGCAACCGGCAGTACCTGGAGGTGGTCGAGGTCCTCGACCATCCCGCCGCCGACAAGATGGCGTTCGGGCAGGCGGTCCGCGAGCGGTCGGAGGCCGGTGGCGGCTGGCTGCACTGGTGCGTCTCGGTCCGCGACCTCGCCGAGGTCGAGAAGCGCATGGGCCGGCACGCCGTGCCCGGCAACCGGCACCGACCCGACGGGTTCAACCTCGAGTGGCACCAGATCGGCACCAGCTCCATGAAGGCCGACCCCCAGCTCCCGTACGTGACCCGCTGGGACATCCCCGACGAGGAGCACCCCTCGCAGGCGGCCGACACCGACATCGAGCTGACCCGCATGGAGATCGCCGGCGACCCCCAGCGCGTCGCCGACTGGTTGGGCGAGGGCGTGTTCACCGCGCTGGAGTCCATCACGGTCGACTGGGTCGCGCCGAACGGCCTGCCCGGCATCATGGCGATGACGTTCGACACCCCGCACGGGTCCGTCCGCGTCTGAGCCGTCGGCCGGGTGTCGGCCCGCGCGCCTAGGCTGTCGCCATGGCCGCCAAGACCGCACGTCCCGCCTACCGGTGCGCCGAGTGCGGATGGACCACCTCCAAGTGGGTCGGTCGATGCGGGGAGTGCCAGGCGTGGGGCACCGTCGACGTCGCCGGCGGTGAGCGCACCTCCGGCCGCACCACCGCGGCCGCCGTCTCCACCCCGGCCGTGCCGATCGGCCAGATCGCGGTCGAGGCCGCCCGCGCCGTCGGGTCGGGCATCGGCGAGCTCGACCGGGTGCTCGGCGGAGGTGTCGTGCCGGGCGCGGTCCTGCTCATGGCCGGTGAGCCGGGAGTGGGCAAGTCCACCCTGCTGCTCGAGGTCGCCGCCCGGTGGGCCCGGGCCGGCCGCCGCACCCTGTACGTCACCGGCGAGGAGTCCGCGGCCCAGGTCCGCCTGCGCGCCGAGCGCACCGGTGCCGTCACCGACGAGCTCTACCTCGCCGCCGAGACCGACCTCGGCGCCCTGCTCACCCACGTCGACCAGGTGGCACCGAGCCTGCTCGTGGTCGACTCCGTCCAGACGATCGGCTCGGCCGACGTCGACGGGGTCCCCGGCGGCGTCACCCAGGTGCGCGAGGTCGCCGCTGCCGTCATCGGACGGGCCAAGACAGCGGGCATCGCGACGTTGCTGGTCGGCCACGTGACCAAGGACGGCTCGGTCGCCGGGCCACGGGTCCTGGAGCACCTCGTCGACGTGGTGCTGCAGTTCGAGGGCGACCGCACGTCGCGACTGCGGCTCCTGCGGGCGTCGAAGAACCGTTTCGGCCCGGTCGACGAGATCGGCTGCTTCGACCTCACCGGCTCCGGCATCGTCGAGGTCGCCGACCCCACGGGACTGTTCGTGTCCCGGCACGACGCCCCGGTGCCCGGCAGCTGCGTCACCGTGACCCTCGAGGGTCGTCGTGCCCTGCTGGCCGAGGTGCAGGCCCTGACCGTGGCCAGCACGACCCCCTCCCCGCGCCGCACCTCCAGCGGACTCGACAACGCCCGGGTGGCGATGATCCTGGCCGTGCTCACCAAGCACTGCGGCCTGCCGCTCGGCACGGCCGACGTGTACACCGCGTCGGTCGGCGGCGCCCGGCTGGTCGAGCCGTCGGTCGACCTGGCGGCGGCCCTCGCCGTGGCCTCGGCCGTGCACGAGGTCCCGGTGCCGGCCGGGCTGGTCGCCATCGGTGAGGTCGGGCTGGCCGGCGAGGTCCGCCCGGTCACCGACCTGACCTCCCGTCTGCGCGAGGCGGCCCGCATCGGCTTCACCCGGGCCGTCGTGCCGGCCGGCAGCGAGGGGCTCGACGCGATGCGTGGCCAGATCGAGGTGGCGGCGGTGGCCGACGTCGCCACGGCGATCCGCGCCGTCCGTGCGTTGACTCCTGTTCGTTCGCCCTAGACTGTCCCCGCACGAGAGGGAGTCCATGGCAGCCAGCAGCGACCGCATCGCGTCCGACACCGCGTCACGTCTGCGCGCCGTGCTCGCGTCCGTCGCGCCCGGCACCGCCCTGCGGGAGGGCCTGGAGCGGATCCTGCGGGGTCGGACCGGGGCCCTGGTGGTCATCGGTCACGACCGGCAGGTCGAGGCGATCTCCACCGGCGGCTTCGTGCTCGACGTCCCGTTCTCGGCGACCGGGGTGCGTGAGCTGGCGAAGATGGACGGCGCCATCATCCTCGATCCCCAGGCGCAGCACATCCTGCGGGCCGCGGTGCACCTCATGCCCGACCCGTCGATCCCCACCGACGAGTCCGGCACCCGGCACCGGACCGCCGACCGGGTCGCCCGCCAGACCGGCGTCCCGGTCATCTCGGTGTCCGCCTCGATGCACACCATCGCCCTGTACCTCGACGACACCCGGCACGTGCTGGAGGAGGCCGGCGCCGTCCTCGGCCGTGCCGACCAGGCCCTGCAGACCCTCGAGCGGTACCGGCACCGGCTCGACGAGGTCTCCGACGCCCTGTCGGCGCTGGAGATCGAGGATCTCGTGACGGTCCGCGACGTCGCCGCCGTGGCCCAGCGGCTCGAGATGGTCAGCCGCATCGCCGGCGAGATCGACACCTACGTGCTGCAGCTCGGTACCGAGGGTCGGTTGCTCGCCCTGCAGCTCGAGGAGCTGTTCAGCGGCGTGCAGGGGCAGCGCGAGCTGGTGATCCGCGACTACATGCCCCGCGGGCGACGGGCCCGGCCCACGGCTGACGTCCTGTCGGACCTCGCCGCGATCGCCTCCACCGACCTGGTCGACCTCAGCACGATCGCGCGCGCCCTGCGCATCGGGTCGGAGAACTCCCTGGACGCCCCCTTGTCGCCTCGCGGCTACCGGCTCCTCGCGCAGGTCCCCCGGCTCCCGACCAGCGTCGTCGACCGCCTCATCGACCACTTCGGATCGCTGCAGAAGCTGCTGGCGGCCAGCCTCGACGACCTGCAGGCGGTCGAGGGCGTGGGCGACCTGCGGGCCCGCGGAGTGCGGGAGGGCCTGTCACGACTGGCCGAGTCCAGCATCCTCGAGCGCTACGTCTGACCCCGTCACCCTGCCCGTCCTCCACGTCCCCGCGATTCGCGGGGAGGGGCGGGGCTCGCGAGACGACGGGTCCAGGCCCTGGCCACCTGCTCGGTCAGGACGGCCGAGGGCAGACTGCCGTCGATCTCCAGGTCGTAGGACATGAAAGCGTGGACGACGAGCACGTCGCGGCGCGCGTCGCCGATGCTGCGGTCCCCCCGCGCCACCTCACGACGCTCCAGCTCGTCGAGGTCCACGTGCACCCCGACCCGGAGGACCGTGCGCCCGGCCAGGGCCCGCTCCAGCTGGTCCCGCTGGGCGCTGTCCTCCAGGACCAGGTCCACGATCAGGTCGTTCCCCGCGTCGAGGAACCCCCCGACCGCCCGGAAGTAGCCGGCCACCAGCCTCGGGCGCACACTCGACCATTCCCGCACCCGGCCGTCCGCGTCCCGCGGGAGGACCTCGCCGAAGAGGAACTGGTCGAGGCCGAGGACCAGGAACGGCTCCGGCAGGACGCCTTGCAGCGTCCGCGCGAGGGTGCTCTTGCCCGCACTCGAGGGGCCGTTGAGGACGATGGCGCGGCCGGTCATCCGGCCGGTGGGGGTTCGGCCGGGGGCTCCTCGACCGGGGGTTCGGGTTCGGGCGCGGGTTCGGGCTCGGGAGGAGGCGGCGGCTCGGCCAGGCCGAAGGTGGCACTGCCCGGCTCACCGCCCAGGGTTCCCAGCTGGATCGTGTACTCACCGGCCCCGACGAACGGCTCGGCCCCCACGCACCCGGCTCGCCCGGTCCACGTGACGGCGGTCGAGGTGACCCATCGCGGGGTGAGGGGGACGGGCTGGGCGATCAGCGAGGAGGTGCACACCGTGGAGTCGTAGACCGGCCGTCCGCCGGAGCTGATGATGACCAGCAGCTCGGCGTCCTCGGCGGTGAGGGTGCACGGGGTCTCGCTCGACGTCGACACCGCCAGGTCGACCCGGATGTCGCCCCCGGCCTGCTGTCCGGCCGGCACGGTGGGGGTGATGCGGACGGTCCGCGGGTCGCACCCGTCGCCGGAGGAGGCCAGGGACACCTCGCTGACGCCCGGGGCAGGTTCGACCGGGTCCGGCTCGGGTGCGGCCGTGGACGGGGTGGGCGTCGCGACCGGCGCCGGGGACTCGTCATCGTTGCCGACCAGACCGGCGACGAGCCAGACCACGGCGACGACCACCGCGAGGGCCAGGGCGAGCGCGATGCGGCGGCGACGGTAGACCGCGGGCGACACCGGACGACTCACTCGCCCACCGTATGCGGCGACCACCGTCGTGCGAGGATCGACGCGCCATGACCCCGTCCCCCACCGACGTCGCCGCCCTCCACACGGTGCTGCTCGACTGGTTCGACCGCCACGCCCGTGACCTGCCCTGGCGACGCGACCCCTCGCCGTGGCCGGTGCTCGTCTCGGAGCTGATGCTCCAGCAGACACCGGTGGTGCGGGTGCTGCCGGTCTTCGAGGCGTGGATGCTGCGGTGGCCCGCGCCGCCCGACCTGGCCGCCGAACCGGCCGGTGAGGCGGTCCGTGCCTGGGGCCGGCTCGGCTACCCCCGTCGGGCGCTGCGCCTGCACGCCGCCGCCGTCGCGATCGTGGAGCAGCACGGCGGCGACGTGCCCGCGGACCACGACGACCTGCTGGCCCTGCCCGGCGTGGGCGAGTACACCGCTGCGGCGGTCGCGTCCTTCGCCTTCGGGCAGCGTCACGTCGTGCTCGACACCAACGTGCGGCGGGTCCTGGCCCGGGTCGCGGACGGACAGCAGTACCCCGCCCCCGCGGTCACGGCAGCCGAGCGTCGCCTCGCCGGCTCCGTGCTGCCCGAGGTCGGGGCCCACCGATGGGCCGCCGCGACGATGGAGCTCGGCGCCACCGTGTGCACCGCCCGCTCACCGCGGTGCGGGGACTGTCCCGTCGCCGACCTCTGCCGGTGGCGCGCCGCAGGTCACCCCGAGCACGTCGGTCCACCGCGCCGCGGACAGGCGTGGGACGGCACCGACCGGCAGTGCCGCGGCCGGCTGCTGGCGGTGCTGCGTGACAGCACGGACCCCGTGACGCTGGCGCAGCTCGAGGCCGCGTGGCCCGACCAGCAGCAGCGCATGCGGTGCCTCGACTCGCTCGTCGCCGACGGACTGGTGCAGCCGGCAGCCGGCAGCACCTACACCCTGCCGGGCTGACCCCGGCGCCACGACGGCAGGAGGCCCGGAACCCTGACGGGTCCCGGGCCTCCTGGTGTCAGGTCGGTCAGTCGCTGGTGCCGGCCTCGACCGCGAGCGGATCGGTGCCCTCGGTCAGCTCCAGATCGGCCTTCGCGGTGCCCTCGAAGGTGAAGACCGCCGAGACGCCCTCGCCCTCGACGTCGACCAGCACGATCTGGCCGGGACGCAGCTCGCCGAACAACATCTTCTCGGCCATCGCGTCCTCGATCTCGCGCTGCACCGTCCGCCGCAACGGACGAGCGCCGAGCACCGGGTCGAAGCCCCGCTTGGACAGCAGCTCCTTGGCCGCGGTCGTGAGCTCGATGCCCATGTCCTTATCCTTGAGCCGGGTCTCCAGCGAGCTGATCATCATGTCGACCATCGCCATGATCTCGTCCTGCGTGAGCGGCGGGAACACGACGATCTCGTCGACTCGGTTCAGGAACTCCGGCCGGAAGTGCTGCTTGAGCTCCTCGGAGACCTTCGCCTTCATCTTGTCGTAGGACCCCTGCACGTCGCCCACCTGGCTGAAGCCGAGGTTGACACCCTTGGCGATGTCGCGCGTGCCGAGGTTCGTGGTCATGATGATGACGGTGTTCTTGAAGTCGATGACCCGTCCCTGGCTGTCGGTCAGACGACCTTCCTCCAGGATCTGCAACAACGAGTTGAAGATGTCCGGGTGCGCCTTCTCGACCTCGTCGAACAGCACGACGCTGAAGGGCTTGCGGCGCACCTTCTCGGTGAGCTGGCCGCCCTCCTCGTAGCCGACGTAGCCGGGAGGCGAACCGAACAGCCGGCTGACGGTGTGCTTCTCGCTGTACTCGCTCATGTCGAGCTGGATCAGCGCGTCGTCGTCACCGAACAGGAAGTTGGCCAGCGTCTTGGACAGCCAGGTCTTGCCGACGCCCGACGGCCCGGCGAAGATGAACGACCCGCCCGGACGCTTCGGGTCCTTGAGACCCGCGCGGGTGCGGCGGATCGCCCGCGACAGCGCCTTGATGGCCTCGTGCTGACCGATGACGCGCTTGCCGAGCTCGGCCTCCATGTTCAGCAGGCGGCTGGACTCCTCCTCGCTCAGCTTCACGATCGGGATGCCGGTGGCGAGCGCCAGGACCTCGGCGATGAGCTCCTCGTCGACGACGGCGACGACGTCCATGTCGCCGGCCTTCCACTGACGCTCCCGCTCGTTCTTGGCCGCGATGAGCTTCTTCTCCTCGTCGCGCATCGAGGCCGCAGCCTCGAAGTCCTGCGCGTCGATGGCGCCCTCCTTGCGGCGGCGCACGTCCGAGATCTTCTCGTCGAACTCCTTGAGGTCCGGCGGAGCCGTCATCCGGCGGATGCGCAGGCGCGAGCCCGCCTCGTCGACCAGGTCGATCGCCTTGTCCGGCAGGAACCGGTCGGAGACGTACCGGTCGGCCAGGGTGGCCGCGGCCACCAGCGCCTCGTCGGTGATCGTGACGCGGTGGTGCGCCTCGTAGCGGTCGCGCAGACCCTTGAGCATCTCGATCGTGTGCGCGACCGAGGGCTCCGGCACCTGGATGGGCTGGAACCGGCGCTCGAGCGCGGCGTCCTTCTCGAAGTGCTTGCGGAACTCGTCGAGCGTCGTGGCGCCGATCGTCTGCAGCTCGCCGCGGGCCAGCATCGGCTTGAGGATGCTGGCGGCGTCGATCGCGCCCTCGGCGGCACCCGCACCCACCAGGGTGTGGATCTCGTCGATGAACAAGATGATGTCGCCGCGGGTGCGGATCTCCTTGAGCACCTTCTTGAGGCGCTCCTCGAAGTCACCGCGGTAGCGGGACCCGGCGACGAGCGCACCGAGGTCGAGCGTGTAGATCTGCTTGTCCTTGAGGGTCTCGGGCACGTCACCGCGCACGATGTCCTGCGCCAGACCCTCGACGACGGTGGTCTTGCCGACGCCGGGCTCGCCAATCAGCACCGGGTTGTTCTTGGTGCGGCGCGACAGGACCTGCATGACGCGCTCGATCTGGTTCTCGCGCCCGATGACCGGGTCCAGCTTGCCCTCGCGGGCGGCCTGGGTGAGGTTGCGACCGAACTGGTCGAGCACCGCGGAGGTGGCGGGGGCGTTGTCGGCGGGGGCGCCGGCGGCCTCGGCCTCCTTGCCCTGGAAGCCCTGGACGAGCTGGATGACCTGCTGGCGGACCCGGTTGAGGTCGGCGCCGAGCTTGACCAGCACCTGGGCGGCGACGCCCTCGCCCTCGCGGATCAGACCGAGCAGGATGTGCTCGGTACCGATGTAGTTGTGGCCCAGCTGCAGCGCCTCGCGCAGGCTCAGCTCGAGGACCTTCTTGGCGCGCGGCGTGAACGGGATGTGCCCGCTCGGCGCCTGCTGGCCCTGGCCGATGATGTCCTCGACCTGGGCGCGCACCGCCTCGAGCGAGATGTCGAGACTCTCCAGCGCCTTCGCCGCGACGCCCTCACCCTCGTGGATGAGTCCGAGGAGGATGTGCTCGGTACCGATGTAGTTGTGGCTGAGCATCCGCGCTTCTTCCTGCGCGAGCACGACCACCCGGCGGGCCCGGTCGGTGAATCTTTCGAACATGAAGCCCCCTCTGTTGGCTTGGTTCCAGTCAGTCTAGTTGGCACCTGTTCACCGCGCCGCGGATGTCCAGATGCTTCACACAACCGTCACGGGCGCTCCCGCGTTCCGGTGTTCACTCTCGGCGCAATCGGAGGTTTCCCAGGACATCCTGGGAAACAGTCACCTGACCCTTGTTGCACCAGGGGTGAGGTGACCGGAAAGGTGGTCCGGAGCACACACGACCAGCGCGAAGGATCGCCCATGTCTGCCCAGAGCTACCTGACGACCATCGAGACGAAGACCGGCCTCACCCCGCGCCAACTCGTCGCAAACGCGGCGGAGGCAGGGTTCTCCGGTCCGGACGTCGCCGTCGCCCCGTGCGCCGCATGGTTCAAGGAGACGTACGGGTTGGGCCACGGCCATGCCATGACCATGGCTCAGGTCGTCAAGCAGCTCGACCGGATCGACCTGAGGAACGAAGGCATCACCGAACCCCCGACCGGCAGCATCGGCCGGCTCTGGCTCGACGGCAAGGACACCTGTCCCTCGTGACGCGGTGGCACCGCCGCGCTCACGACCGTCGGAGGATCATTCGGCGCGTTGGGTCGGGAACAGGATCGCCTCGCGGATGCCGATGCCGAGCAGCAGCATGACCAGGCGGTCGACGCCGAGGCCGAGACCACCGGCCGGCGGCATGCCGAACTCCAGGGCGCGGAGGAAGTCCTCGTCGACGTCGTTGGCCTCGGGGTCGCCGGCCGCGGCCAGGCGAGCCTGCTCCTCCAGCCGCTCGCGCTGGACGACCGGGTCGTTGAGCTCGGAGTAGGCGGGGGCGAGCTCGACGCCGTTGATGATGAGGTCCCACGCCTCGACCAGGCCGGGCTCGGTCCGGTGCTTCTTGGCCAGCGGCCGGACCGACTCGGGGTAGTCGCGCACGAAGGTCGGCCGGATCAGGGTGTGCTCGACGAGCTTCTCGTACAGCTCGAGGACGATCTCGCCGGCGTCCCACCCGTCGCGCAGGGCCACGTCGTGGCGGGCGGCGAGGGTGCGCAGGTGGTGGGCCGGGGTGCTGACGTCGACGGTCTCACCGACCGCCTCGCTGACCAGCCCGTGCACCGTCGCGTGGCGCCACTCGGCCTCCAGGTCGATCGTCGAGCCGTCGCGACCCGTGACGACGGTCCGGCCCACGGCGCGAGCAGCGTCGACGACCAGCTCACGGGTCAGCTCGGCCATGGTGTCGTACGACCCGTACGCCTCGTAGGCCTCCAACATGAGGAACTCCACGTTGTGCGTGTTGTCGACCCCCTCGTTGCGGAAGGTCTTGGCCATCTCGTAGACCTTGTCGATGCCGCCGACCAGGGCGCGCTTGAGGTGCAGCTCGAGCGCGATCCGCAGCAGGGCCGGCTCGTCGAAGGCGTTGACGTGGGTGCGGAAGGGCCGGGCCGCGGCACCGCCGTTGGTGTGCTGCAGCACGGGCGTCTCGACCTCGACGTAGCCGAGACGGTCGAGGGTGCTGCGCAGGGACTTCATGACGGCAGCCTTGACCCGCACGTTCTCGCGCGCCTCCGGCCGCACGATGAGGTCGACGTAGCGCAACCTGCTGCGCGCCTCGTCCGACAACGGCGTGTGCTCGTTCGGCAACGGTCGCAACGTCTTGGCTGCGAGCGTCCAGGACGTCGCCTGCACGCTCAGCTCGCCCCGACGGCTCGTGATGACCTCGCCGGTCACCGCGAGGTGGTCACCGATGTCGACGAGCGTCTTGAAGTCGGCCAGCCGCTCCTCGCCGACCTCCGCCAGCGAGAGCATCGCCTGCAGCTCGGTGCCGTCACCCTCCCGCAGCCGCACGAAGCAGAGCTTTCCGGTGTTGCGGAGGAAGATCACGCGTCCCGCGACGGCCACCTGCAGACCGGTGTGGTGGTCCGCTCCCAACGCCTCGGCGTCGTGCGAGGTGACGATCTGGCGGAGCGTGTGGGTCCGGCCGACCACCACGGGGTATGGCTCCCCGCCCGCGTCCACCAGCCGCTGCCGCTTGTCCTGGCGGATCCGCAGCTGCTCGGGCAGGTCGTCGTCAGCAGGAGGGGTGGTCGGCGCGTCGGTCACGAGGCACGAGTCTACTGATCGTCACGGGGCGGCCTCGGTGCGCAGCCGCTCCAGGGCGGTGATCAGCGACCGGGCGTCGATGGGGCCGCTGTGGCGCTCGGTGCCGATGAAGAACGTGGGGGTCCCGGCCAGGTCCATCAGGTCGGCGTCGTCGACGTCGTCCTGCACGCGGCGCACCACCGCCGCCGAGTCGAGGTCGGCCTCGAACCGGTCGAGGTCGAGCCCCAGCTCGGCGGCGTAGGCCAGCAGGTCGGTGCGGGTCAGGTCGTCCTGGCGGGCGAACAGCAGCGGCCCGTACTCGAGGTGCCGACCCTGCAGGGCCGCCGCTTCGGCCGCCTGGGCCGCCAGCTGCGAGTGGGGGTGGACGCGGTGCAGGGGCAGGTGCCGCCACACCCACACCAGGTCGTCACCGAAGTGGTCGCTGACCTGGTCGACGGACCCCGTCATCCGGCTGCAGAAGGGACACTCGAAGTCGAGGTACTCCACCATCACCAGCGGCGCGTCCGGGCGGCCGCGGTGGTGGTCGCGCTCGGGGTCGAAGGGGCGCAGCAGTCGCGCACCGACCGCCTCGGTGGGTGCGTGCCGGTCGAGGGAGGCGAGCACGACCCACCCCAGGCCGAAGGCGATCACCGACGCCAGCAGCACCCCGACCCGCGCCTCGTCCTGCGCTGCCGGGTCGTCGATGGCCAGACCGACGATGAGCAGCGAGATGGTGAAGCCGATGCCGGAGAGGGCCGCTCCCCCGGCGACGCGACCGATCGTGAGGCCCGGGGCGAGCATGCCGATGCCGCTGCGGTGCACCAGCGCGGTCACGACGGTGACCCCCACCAGCTTGCCGACGACCAGACCGGCGACGACCCCCCAGGTGAGGCGGGAGGTCAGGGCGGCCTCCACGGTCGGTCCGTCCAGGCGCACCCCGGCGTTGGCCAGCGCGAAGACCGGCAGGATCGCGTAGGACACGTACGGGGTGAACGAGGAGTGCAGGCGCTCGTTGATGGAGATGGACTGCCGGAGGCTGCGCGCCGCGGCCGCCGCGTAGGCGGGGCTGGGCGACTGGCGGAACGCCCGCGTCGTCTCGACGACCTGTTCGACGTCGTCGCGCCTGGGCGCCGCGACCGGGATGATCAGCGCGAGGGCCACGCCGGCGAGGGTCGCGTGGATCCCCGCCTCGTGCAGGCCGAACCACAGGCCGATGCCGATCAGCGCGTACAGCACACCTCTGCTGCCGGGCAGGAACCGCACCCCCACCGCCAGGGCGACCATCACCGCACTGAACAGCAGGGCGTCCGGCCGGAGCCCGTCGTTGTAGAACAGGGCGATCGCGGCCAGGGCCCCGATGTCGTCGACGATGGCGAGCGTCATGAGGAACAGCCGCAGCCGCGCCGGGTGGCGCGGACCGATGATCGCGAGCGCACCCAGCAGGAAGGCGGTGTCGGTCGAGATGACGATGCCCCAGGCGTGGGCATTCTCGGTGCCGGCGTTGAACGCCCAGAAGATCGCCGCGGGCAGCACCAGCCCGGCCACGGCGGCCGACACCGGCACGATCGCCCGCGAGCGGTCGGTCAGCTCACCGATCGTCAGCTCACGCTTGACCTCGAGTCCGACGACGAAGAAGAAGATCGCCATGAGGGCGTCGTTGACGACCTCGTGCAGCGTCAGGGTGATCGAGTCCGAGGCGAGGGCCAGGGTCAGCTCGGTCTCCCAGAGGTGCTCGTAGGAGTCCCCGAAGGGCGAGTTGGCCCACAGGATCGCCGCGAGGGTGAAGATCAGCAGCAGGCCAGCCGCGCGCTTCTCCTCGCCCATGGCACGCAGCCGCGCACGGACGGGCGACCGGGCGGCACCGACGGAGGTCATGCTGCATCCAATCACCGGCGCCCCCCAGATGTTCCCGGCAGCGCAGGATCAGCCGCTCCCTTGGCCCCGACCGGGCATCGTCCGACCGGCCGGTCACCCGGCCGATCGGACGATGCCGGCGTGGGTCAGCGGGCGCTGCGCCGCAAGGCGTGGCGGAGCTGCGCGATGCGCACGCCCGCCGGGATGCCGACCAGCAGGGCGCCGGCGACCGCCGCGATCAGCACGGTCGCCGCGAGCGAGAAGTCGCCCGACCAGCCGAAGTACTCGACCGTGACGCTCTGGGAGTTCTGCACCACGAAGACGACGAAGGCGACCATCACGACCGCCAGCACCACCGTGGCGAACCAGACGGTCCCGGCCCGTGTGCGCTTGACCCGGCCCTTGTCGTCCAGGCCCGGCCTACGGGCCGGACGGTCGTCGGACGGACGGGCGTCGGACGCGGGCGCGTCAGGGGCGGAGGCAGGGTCGGACGGACCCGTGCGGGTCGGGTCGTCCTCGGGCGTCGGGACCGTCATCGCTTCGCTCCGGACCCGACCCGGGTCCAGACCAGCAGCACGATGACGGCGCCGATGACCGAACCGATGATGCCCGACGGCTGCAGGGACATGTCGGCGTCGAACAGCAGGCTGCCGAGGAACCCACCGACGAACGAGCCGACGATCCCGACTCCGATGGTGGCGGGGATCGAGATGTCCTGGCGACCGGGGACGAGCAGTCGCGCGAGGGCGCCGGCGAGCAGGCCGACGACGATGAGACCGATGATGAAGCCGAGCATGTGGTTCTCCTGACGATGGGGCGGATGACGTCGGTCATCCGGACAGAGATCGAGGGGCGCCGGACGACGTCCGACGCCCCTCGAGGCGAACTCAGTTCTTGAAGGCGTCCTTGACGTCCTCGCCGGCGTTCTTGAGGCTGCCCTTGGCCTGGTCCTTGTTGCCCTCGGCCTGCAGGTCCTTGTTGTCCGTGGCGTCGCCCACGGCCTCCTTGGCCTGGCCGACGAGCTTCTCCGCGGTGTTCTTGGCCTTGTCAGCGATACCCATGGTGTTCCTCCTTGTGAGTGGATCCTGCGGGGCTTACGTTGTAAGCCGTACTCAAAAGATTACGACGTAAACCTCTGCCGCGCAACCCAGGAACCCCCCGAGTGACAGGCATCTCATGCGCGGCCTTCCTCCAGCATGGGAGGTGCTCAGGCGATCCGCACGCCGATGCCGTCGAGCATCTGGGCCAGGGCCCGCTCGAACTCGTCGTCGAACCGGTCCTCGGCCAGCCGCTCGGCCAGGCGGTGGATCGTCGGGAACTCCGTGACGTCGATGTCGCCCTGCGGATCGAGCTGCTCGACCGCCGACTCCGCCTCCGAGATGTTCTCCTGCTCCTCGTCGGTCCTCGTCGGGCTGAGTCCACCCGGCACCGGGTCGGCCGGGCTGCCCGAGTGCGAGCCGTCACCGTCCTGGGGGTCCTGCAGGGTGCGCGCACCGGACTCCATCAGCAGGTAGCCGAGCAGGAAGCTGTTGAACGAGCGGTAGGCGAACAGGACCTCCTCGTCGTCGAAACCCTCGTCCTGCAGGGTCCTCAGCATCGACTCGATCCACGCGAGCGACCGCAACGGCGGATTGATCCACGGAGCCTCGGCGGGGCGGGTGGTCACCAGCGGGAACGCGTGCGGGTGGGCCAGGGCGTACCGCCGCACACCGCGCGCGAGCCGCACGAGGTAGTCGCGCCACCCGTCGGTGGCGTCGCGACGGACCTCCGGGTCCTCGTCGAGCTCCGCGACGATCAGGTCGACCACCAGGTCGAGCAGCTCGTCACGGGTCCGCACGTGCTTGTACAGGCTCATCGCCTCGACCCCGAGCCGCGAGGCGATGCCGCGCATGGACGCCGCTCCCACGCCCTGCTCGTCGATAAGGTCCAGCGTCGTGCGGGCGATCAGGTCCTTGGACAGCCGTCGTCGCCGGGGCGGGTCGGAGGACGGTGTGGGCATGCGCCCCATCGTCCCACGGCCACTACAGTCCGCACATGACCTTCGCCGCCACGACCCCGGCCCTGCCCGTCCGCAGGATCGACGCGGCCGCCGCGTTCTACGCCGAGCGGCTCGGCTTCACGGTCCTGCACCAGGACTCCGGCTTCGCGCGGGTGGTCCGCGACGAGGCCGAGATCCACCTGTGGGCGGCCAGCGACTCCACCTGGCGCGACCGCGACGACGTCCTCGAGCGCCCCGTGCTCAGCGGGGCCGAGGACTTCATCGCGGGCACGGCGAGCTGCCGCATCCGGGTCACGTCGATCGGGTCGGTGCACGCCGAGCTGGCGGCCCGGGACGTCCTGCACCCCACCGACACCGGCCGGCCCGCGCGGACCGACTGGGGCACACTGGAGGTCAATGCCCTCGACCTCGACGGCAACCTGCTGACGCTCTGGGAGCCGGTGTCCTGACCCGGGTCAGCCGTGGTTGCGCTCGTGCACGAGCCGCAGACCGGTGAGGGTCAGCCAGGGGTCGCGCGTCGTGATGGTGGCGCAGGCGTCGACCACGGCGTCGGGGTAGGCACCGGTGACCACGACGGTCACGTGGTCGGGGTCGAGGCCGGACTCCTGCACCATCCGCTGCACGATGCCGTCGACCTGGCCCGCGAACCCGTAGACGACACCGGACTGGATGGCCTCGACGGTGTTCTTGCCGACGACGCCGCGCGGAGCGGCCAGCTCGACGCTGCGCAGCTGGGCCCCCCGGCGCGCCAACGCCTCCAGCGAGAGCTCCACGCCCGGCGCGATCGCACCGCCGAGATACCGCCCCTGCTCGTCGACCAGGTCGAAGATGGTGGCCGTGCCGTTCATGTCGACGACGATGACCGGACCGCCGTACAGCTCCGCGGCCGCGAGCGCGTTGACGATCCTGTCGGCGCCGACCTCCCGAGGGTTGTCGGTGTGGATCGGCACCCCGGTCCGTACGCCGGGACCGACGATGGAGGTCGGAAGATCAGGGAAGTAGCGCTCGGCCATCGACCGGAGCTCGATCTGGATCGACGGCACCGTGCAGCACAGGCTGACGGCGGACACGTCATCGGCGTCGGTCGTCGCGAGCAGCCCGTCGACCAGCAGGAACCACTCGTCAGCGGTCCGGCGCTCGTGGGACGACACCTGGAAGTGCGCCACCAGGTCGGCGCCCTCGAACATCCCCACCGTGGTGTGGCTGTTCGAGACGTCCAGGCAGAGCAGGGTCATCGTGAGGCGACGAGGTCGCCCCGCAGGAGGCCGCTCCCGGGCAGGACCTCGGCCGGGTCGGACCCCGTGCCCACGATCCGGTTGTCGGCGTCGACGAAGACGACGCTCGGCTCGAACGACCGCGCCTCGGCGTCCTCCATCTGGCCGTAGCCGATGAGGATGACGAGGTCGCCGGGCTGCACCAGGCGCGCCGCGGCGCCGTTGATGCCGATCACCCCGCTGCCCCGCTCGCCCTCGATCGTGTAGGTCACGAGCCGGTTGCCGTTGTCGATGTCGACGATGTGGACCTGCTCGCCGGGCAGGATGTTGGCGGCGTCCAGCAGGTCGGCGTCGACCGTGACCGAGCCGACGTAGTGCAGGTCGGCCTGGGTGACGGTCGCCCGGTGGATCTTGGAGGTCATCATCGTGCGCAGCATGGTCAGGCTCCTTCGGAGGGGGTGGTGCCGGAGGTCGGGTCGCCGAGGTGGACGGCGCGGTTGTCGAGCAGGCGGGGTGCGCCCACGCGGGCGGCGACGAGCAGACGGGCCTCGCCGGACCCTCCGTGCTCGCCGAGATCGGGAGAGGTGAGGGCGACGTAGTCGGGGTCGATCCCGGCAGCGGCCAGCACCCCGTGGACGGCGGCCAGGACGGCGTCAGCACCCTGCGGGCCGGCGGCGACCCCCGCGTCGAGCGCGCGCGGGACGGCGGCGGCCCGCTGCCGGTCCTCCGGACCGAGGTACCGGTTGCGCGAGCTCATCGCCAGGCCGTCGGCCTCACGCACCGTGGGGCAGCCGACCACCTCGACGCCGAGGCACAACGTATCGACCATCCGCCGGATCAGGCCCAGCTGCTGGTAGTCCTTCTCGCCGAACACGGCGACGTCGGGCCGCACCAGACCGAACAGCGCGGCCACGACGGTGAGGACCCCCCGGAAGTGGGTCGGCCTGACAGCGCCCTCGAGCACCGAGCCGAGCGGTCCCGGGTCGACCGTGACCTGACCGGCGCCGTGCCCCGACGGGTACATGACGTCGACGGTGGGGGCGAACACCACGTCGACGTCCGCCTCGGCGCACCGGGCCAGGTCGTCCTCGAAGGTCCGGGGGTACTCCGTGAAGTCCTCCCCCTCCGCGAACTGGGTGGGGTTGACGAAGATCGAGACGACGAGGGTGTCGGCCAGGGGCCGCGCGTGCTTCATCAGCTGGACGTGGCCGTCGTGCAGGGCTCCCATGGTGGGCACCAGGGCGACACTGCCGGCGAGGGCCCGCAGCTCGGCAGCGGTGCGGACGACCCGCGGCCCGTCGAAGACGTCGGTCATCGGGCCGGCTCCGTGGTGACGGCCCGACGGATCTTGTCGGCCCGGTCCGACGACAACCGGTCGTCGGCCTCGGCGCGGTCTGCGGTCGCCTCGGCCAGCACCCGGTACGTGGACTCGATCCCGGGGTGCGACGCCAGGGCGTCACGGTGGGCCCGCACGGTGTCGACGTCGCCCCGCACGACCGGGCCGGTGAGGGCGGCATCGCCGTAGGCCAACGTGTTGGACAGCGCGGCCTCCAGCAGCGGACCCAGCACGGCGGACGGGTCGGCCGCGCCGATCGAGCGCAACAGCTCCATCGCCTGGTTGACCACCGTGACGAGGTGGTTCGCCCCGTGGGCGAGAGCGGCGTGGTAGGTGGCGCGGTCGGCCTCGGCGATCCACATGGGGCTGCCACCGAGGGTGGCCACGAGTCGCTCGGCGACCTCGCGCTCGGCGTCCGCGGCGGTCAGACCGATGACGCACGGCCGCGACAGGTCGATGTCGGTGCCCGTGAAGGTCATCGCGGGGTGGAAGGCGACGGGCCGCGCTCCCCGGTCGGTGAGGGGTCGTAGCGGCTCGAGCCCGTGCCGGCCGCTGGTGTGCAGGACCACCGATCCTGCCGTCACGTGCGGCGCGAGCTCGGCCGCGACCTCGGCCAGGACGTCGTCGGGCACGGCCAGCACCAGGACGTCGACCTGCGCGGCCACCTCGGACGGAGCGAGGACGGCCACGCCGGGAAGCATCGTCCGGGCGCGCAGTCGGGTGGCCTCGGACCGCCCGCTGACGACGACGGGGTGTCCGGCAGCACGGAACCGGGAGGCCAGGACGGCACCGACGCGACCCGCGCCGACGACGCCCACGGAAGGACGTGACATCGATGTTGCCTTTCGTTCCAGTCCCGCGAGGGGTACCAGACAAGGTGACGGCGTCAGCCTATACCGGCGGTGGCACGTCCGGCCATGACCCCCGTCACCCTGCCGGACCCGGGGCGCCACACCGCAGTCGTAGGGTCGCGGTATGGACACCGCGCGGACCCCCACCCCGATGGACGCCGTCGCCGAACGGTGGCTCGACACCCTGCTCGAGCTGCAGCCGGAGTGGCACGTCGAGCTCGGCCGGCCGGGACGTGAGGGCGAGTACGCGGACCTCTCACCGGACGGCCACGGGTCGGCCGCCGACGCCGCCCGCGCGACCCTGGCCGAGGTCCGCACGACCGAGGTGCGCGACGACGTCGACCGCGTCACCCGTGCGGAGCTCGAGCGCACCCTCGGCCTGGCGGTGGAGCTGCACGAGGCGGGCGAGTGGCAGCGCGACCTCAACGTGATCGCGTCCCCGGTGCAGGGCGTGCGGGACATCTTCGACCTCATGGCGACCGACACCCCGGACGACTGGCACCACGTCGCGCTGCGGCTCGACCGGGTGGAGGGTGCCCTGGCCGGGTACACCGCGTCGCTGCGGGCCGGGATCCGGAGCGGCCGCACGCCAGCCGTCCGGCAGGTGCGGGAGGTGCTGACCCAGGTCCGCAAGCTCACCGCGCCCGACAACTTCTTCGAGCAGCTGGCCGCTCGAGGACCCGAGGCGCAGCGCGCCGCGCTGGCATCCGCCGCGGCGCGCGCCGCCGCTGCCTACGCCGACCTCGCCGAGTTCCTGCAGGACGAACTCGCGCCCCGCGCGCGGGCCGAGGACGCCGTGGGCCGCGAGGCCTACGCCCTCGCCTCCCGCGGGTTCGTGGGGGTCGAGGTCGACCTCGACGAGACCTACGCGTGGGGCGTCGAGGAGCTCGCCCGGATGGTCGCCGAGCAGGAGGAGATCGCCGACCGCATCCTGCCCGGCGCGACGGTGCCGGAGGCGATCGCGCACCTCAGCGCCGATCCCTCGATGCAGCTGCACGGCACCGAGGCGCTGCGCGCATGGATGCAGGAGGTCAGCGACCGAGCGGTCGCCGAGCTGGGTGAGCACCACTTCGACATCCCGGCGCCGGTCCGCCGCCTCGAGTGCATGATCGCGCCCACCCAGGAGGGCGGCATCTACTACACGCCGCCCAGCGAGGACTTCAGCCGGGCCGGTCGGATGTGGTGGAGCGTGCCCGAGGGCGTCACCGCCTTCGACACGTGGCGCGAGCTGACGACGGTCTATCACGAGGGCGTGCCCGGCCACCACCTCCAGCTCGGCCTGGCCATGACCGGCCGCGACCGGCTCAACGCGTGGCGGCGGATCAACTGGAACTCCGGCCACGGCGAGGGGTGGGCGCTGTACGCCGAACGGCTGATGGCCGACCTCGGACACCTCGACGCGCCCGCCGACCGGTTGGGCATGCTCGACGGCCAGCGGCAGCGGGCGGCGCGCGTGGTGGCCGACATCGGCGTCCACCTCGGCCTGCCGAAGCCGGACGGCTCGGGACCGTGGCGGGGTGACGACGTGCTGCCGTTCATGCTCGAGCACATGAACATGGACGAGCGGGTCGTCCGGTTCGAGGCCAACCGCTACCTCGGTTGGGCCGGTCAGGCCCCGTCGTACAAGATCGGCCAGCGGCACTGGGAGCAGCTGCGCGACGACTGGACCGCGCGCCACGGCCAGGACCTCAAGCGTTTCCACGCCGAGGCCCTGGCCGTCGGCAGCGTCGGTCTGGGCACCCTGAGGGACACCCTGCTGCCCTGAGCCGACTCGGGCCGGCCCGGGTCAGACGGCCGAGTGCCGACCGCCCCGCAGGCGCGAACGGTTCAGCCACAGCAGCAGCGAACCGGCCGCGACCATCGCCAGGCCGATCGGGCCCAGCGGGCCGGTGATCGCCGAACCGACGGCCGGGAGGACACCGGTCGGAGCGCCGGCCGGGGTGTCGGTCCCGGTGCCGCCACCGGCACCGCCACCGGCACCCGCGCCGGCACCGCCGTCACCCGTGCCCGGCCCCGCGCAGTCGGTGTCGACCTCGACGGTGGTCACCTCGCCCACCGGCTGATCGTCGTACAGGTCGCTCTCCGTACCGGCAGCGACGACGTACTTCACGATCACCGTGCCGTCGCCGGCGTCCTCCTCGAAGGAGTAGGTCCGCGAACCGGTCTGGTCCCTCTGCGGACCCGACACACCGCCGTCGGTGCGGTTGTCCACGACGGGGCCGTAGAGCGGGCCGGCGGCGTTCGGCTCGGAGCCGTCCGTGCTGACCGACACCGGGTAGATCCACGGGCTGACGTTGCGCAGCGAGATCGTGATCGACCCGCACTCGGCCACGTGGGACGTCTCGAGGGAGTTGGGCTCCGCGCAGTCGGTGTCGACCTCGACGGTGGTCACCTCGCCCACCGGCTGATCGTCGTACAGGTCGCTCTCCGTACCGGCAGCGACGACGTACTTCACGATCACCGTGCCGCCACCAGCGCCCTCCTCGAAGGAGTAGGTCCGCGAACCGGTCTGGTCCCTCTGCGGACCCGACACACCGCCGTCGGTGCGGTTGTCCACGACGGGGCCGTAGAGCGGGCCGGCGGCGTTCGGCTCGGAGCCGTCCGTGCTGACCGACACCGGGTAGATCCACGGGCTGACGTTGCGCAGCGAGATCGTGATCGACCCGCACTCGGCCACGTGGGACGTCTCGATGAAGTTCGGGCCGGTGGTGGCGGCCTGGGCGGCCGGCGCGGTGAACATGACGGCTGCGGCGACGAGTCCGACGCCGGACAGCAGGGAGGTGAGGCGTTTCACGGGTGAAGATCCTTCGGTGCAGAGGGCAAAACACCACCCTATGTCCCGTGCGTCACATGTCCACCCACGTCACCGACATGGTCCGTTCGAGCCATGCTCAGGCCGGTGAGGCCTCCGCGGAGGTGCCGTCGTCGTCGTCCTCGTCGTCGTCGGACGGCAGGCGACAGGCCCGTTCCAGCAGCAGCCCGGCCACGAGCAGGCCGACCGATGCCAGGACGGCGACACCACCACGCACCACCCGGTCCTGGCCGAACTCGGTGCCAATGGTGTCGACGAACGCGAGGGCGAACCCGGCGTACCCGCCGGCGAACAGTGCCCCGACCCGGCTGGACGCCTGGGCCAGTGCGAGCAGCAGCACGCCCCGCTCGTGGTGCACCCGCTTCTTCTGACGGTGCACCGTGTCCCACGTGTTCCACGCGACGAGCCCCACGACGGCCGCGGCGACGGCGATCACCAGGACCGATCCCCAGGACAGCAGGGGGGCGTTGCGATCCAGCCGCATCGCCAGGGGTGGGATGCCGGCTCCGACCACGAGGCCGACGCCGACGAGGGCGACGATCGTGAGCGCCGAGGTCCGCCGGACGGGTCTCATCGTGCGGAGGTGGGGGCCGCGGGCGTCAGAGCAGGATCTCGAGGTCCTCGCGCTTGACCACGCCGGACGTGTCGACGTCGGCGATCAGGTCGGCCACGAAGCCCTTGCCCGGGATCTCGCCCTCCGGATCGATCTCGAGCCACGGCACGAGCACGAAGCCGCGTTCGTGGGCGCGCGGGTGCGGCAGCACGAGCTGGTCGTCGGAGGCGACCCGGTCGCCCACCACGATGACGTCGACGTCGAGGGTGCGCGGCGCGTTGCGCTCGGTGCGCTCGCGTCCGAAGGCGTCCTCGATCGCCAGGGCCCGGTCGAGCAGCGTGTGCACGGTGAGGGTCGTGTCGAGCAGGACCACGGCGTTGAGGTAGCTGCCGGACTCCTCGGGGGCGTCGACCGGGGCGGTCTCGTAGACCGACGAGAGCGCGACCACGGACACCTCGGGGGTGTCCTCGAGCGCCGACACGGCGCCCTGCAGACGGGCGTGCCGGTCCCCCAGGTTGGAGCCGATGGCGATGACCGCCTGCCGGATCGGCCGCATGCCGCCGGTCATGGTGTCGGCGTCCAGCACGTACGGTGTGGGCGATTCGGTCACACTCTGCTCCGCTCTATCGTGACGGCCACGTCGGTGAACGTCTGCGCGATGGGCGCCTCCGGCTTGTGCACTGTCACGCTAGCCCATCGCACCCGAGGGTCCGACAGGCACAGGTCCACCATACGGACCCCCAGCGTCTCGATCAGGTCGACCGGTTCTCCGACCAGGATCGCGTGCAGGCCCTCGGCCAGCGTGCCGTAGTCGACGGTGGCCGACAGGTCGTCGCTGCGACCCGCCGCCTCGAGGTCGAGGCCGAGCACGACGTCGACGCCGAACTCCTGTCCGTCGCGGCGTTCGTGCTCGAAGACGCCGTGGTGACCGGTGCCGCGCAGGCCGGTCAGCTCGATGCGGTCGAGACCCTCTGGACAGGCCATGTCACTGCTCCTCGTCGTCGGACACGAACTCGATGACCGGTGACGCGTGGCGGCTGTGGAACCGCCAGGTGCCGCCACCGTGCACCAGGATGCTGGTGCTGGTGACCCGACCGCCGGCGAAGTTCTCCGCCGACTCCAGGCCCTGGCCCGAGAGGATGTTCTCGGTGCAGCTCACGACCGCGACGGCCCCGTCGGCGAGGTACGCCACCTGCACGTCGGTCAGGAAGAACTGGAGGTAGTCGGTCGCGGCCATCAGCATCGTCCAGGACCGCACGATCGTGGCGGTGCCCACGACCGGCGCCGTGCCCGGGTGGGCGCATGTGGTGTCGGGCCGGTCGATCCACAGGGCCCTCAGCAGGTCGACGTCGCCTGCCTCGATCGCCTCGTAGAACGACCGGTGGACCGCCAGCGCGTCACTCATGGGCACCCCGCGACGAGGCGGCCTGCAGGCGGGCGACCACCCGGACGGCGTCGGCGGACGGTCGCGGCTCGTGCACGCGCACGGCCCATGCGCCGGCGAGCGCCGCGGCGGTCGTGACCGCCGCCGTCGCGTCCTCGCGGGCTCCGGTCGGGCGCGGTCCGTCGTCGTCGCCGAGCAGCTCGCCGAGGAAACGCTTGCGGCTCGCCGCGACCAGGACGGGGAACCCCTGGGCCGTGACCACCGGCAGCGCGGCGAGGATCTGCCAGTTCTGGGCACCGGTCTTGGAGAACCCCAGCCCCGGGTCGACGACGATCCGGTCCGCCGAGACGCCTGCGTCGACGGCGGCGTCGACCCCGGCGGTCAGCTCGGTCAGCACGTCGGCCACCACGTCGTCGTACCGCGTGTGGTCGGCGGCCAGCATCTCGGTCGAGTGCGCCCGCCAGTGCATCACGACGAACGGCACCTCGGCGGCCGCGACGACCGCCGTCATCCGCGGATCGGCCCGACCTCCCGAGACGTCGTTGACCAACGCCGCGCCGGCCTCCAGCGAGCGTTCGGCGACCTCGCTGCGCATGGTGTCGACCGACACCGCGACCCCGGCGTCCGCCAGGGCCCGGACGACCGGCACGACCCGCCGCAGCTCCTCGGCCGCGTCGATGCGCTCGGCGCCCGGACGGGTCGACTCACCCCCCACGTCCACCAGGTCGGCCCCGCGGGCGACGAGGTCGAGCCCATGGGCCACGGCCGTGGCAGGGTCCGCCCAGAGCCCACCGTCGGAGAAGGAGTCGGGGGTGACGTTGACGACCCCCATCACGAGGGTCCGTCCCGCGGCCGGCGCACCGGCGAGGCCCGGCAGCGGGGTCAAGGCCCCGTGATGAGGCCCATGGCCTCGGCGCGGGTGGCCGGATCGCGCAGCTGGCCACGCACCGCGCTGGTGACGGTCTTGGCGCCGCCCTTGCGGACGCCGCGCATCGCCATGCAGAGGTGCTCGGCCTCGATGACCACGATCACCCCACGCGGCTTCAGCACGTCCGAGAGCGCATCGGCGATCTGGGTGGTGAGGCGCTCCTGCACCTGCGGACGCCGCGCGAACACGTCGACGAGACGGGCGAGCTTGCTGAGCCCGGTGACGTACCCGCCGTCCTCGGGGATGTAGCCGATGTGCGCGACCCCGAAGAACGGCACCAGGTGGTGCTCGCACATGCTCCAGAGCTCGATGTCCTTGACCAGCACCAGCTCGTCGTGGCCCACGTCGAAGGTCGCGGTGAGGACCTCGGCCGGGTCCTGGTCGAGCCCGGCGACCAGCTCCACGTAGGAACGGGCGACGCGCGCCGGGGTGTCGACGAGGCCGTCCCGGTCGGGATCCTCGCCGATCGCGAACAGCAGCTCGCGGATGGCTGCCGCGGCGCGGACCTGGTCGACCGTCACGGTGCCGCCGGGGCGGGCGGGGGCGGCGGACCACCGGCGGTCTCCGGACCGACCACGATGCCGTCGTCGGCCACCGCGGGACGGGAGGCCGGGACGGCGGCGATCGGCGGCCTCGCCGAGGGTCGACGGCTGTCCGAGCCCGTCCACGCGGGGCGACGGTCACGGCGGCGCAGCGGGACGAAGATCTCGGCGACCTGCGCCTTGTCGAGCGTCTCCTTCTCCATCAGCTCCGCGACCAGCGCGTCGAGCACGTCGCGGTTCTCGTCGAGGATGTCGAACGCCTCCTGGTGCGCGGCGAGGATGAGTCCGGTGATCTCCTCGTCGACCGCCGAGGCGACGGCCTCGGAGTAGTTCCGGGTGTGCCCCAGGTCGCGGCCCAGGAAGGGCTGGCCGTTGTCCTCGCCGAGCTTCACGGCACCGAGCCGCTCGCTCATGCCGTACTGGGTCACCATGGCCCGGGCCAGGTTGGTGGCCTTCTCGATGTCGTTGCCGGCGCCGGTGGTCGGGTTGTGGAAGACCAGCTCCTCGGCCGCCCGGCCGCCCATCATGTAGGCGAGCTTGTCCTGCAGCTCGGCGCGGGTCTGGCTGTACTTGTCCTCGTCGGGCAGCACCATCGTGTATCCCAGCGCGCGGCCGCGCGGCAGGATGGTGATCTTGTGCACCGGGTCGCTCTGCGGCAGCGCCGCGGCCACCAGGGCGTGACCGCCCTCGTGGTACGCCGTGACGAGCCGCTCGTGCTCGTTCATGAGGCGACTGCGCTTCTGCGGCCCCGCCATGACCCGGTCGATGGCCTCGTCCAGCGCCTCGTCGGTGATCGTCTTGACCCCGTTGCGGGCCGTCAGCAACGCTGCCTCGTTGAGCACGTTGGCCAGGTCGGCACCGCTGAACCCCGGCGTGCGCCGGGCGACGCTGCCCAGGTTGACGCCGGCGCCGATGGGCTTGCCCCGGGCGTGGACCTTGAGGATCGTCTCGCGACCCTTGAGGTCGGGCGCCTCCACGCCGATCTGGCGGTCGAACCGGCCCGGTCGCAGCAGCGCCGGGTCGAGCACGTCGGGACGGTTGGTGGCGGCGATGAGGATGACCCCGCCGCGGACGTCGAAGCCGTCCATCTCGACCAGGAGCTGGTTGAGGGTCTGCTCGCGCTCGTCGTGCCCGCCACCCATGCCGGTGCCGCGGTGGCGTCCGACGGCATCGATCTCGTCGATGAACACGATCGCCGGCGCGTTGGCCTTGGCCTGCTCGAACAGGTCGCGGACCCGGCTGGCGCCGACACCGACGAACATCTCGACGAAGTCCGAGCCGGAGATGGAGTAGAACGGCACCCCGGCCTCGCCGGCCACCGCACGGGCCAGCAGGGTCTTGCCGGTGCCGGGCGGTCCGTACAGCAGGACCCCCTTGGGGATCTTGGCGCCGACCGCCTGGAACTTGGCCGGCTCGGCGAGGAACTCCTTGATCTCGCCGAGCTCCTCGATCGCCTCGTCACAACCGGCGACGTCGGAGAACGTCGTCTGCGGGGTGTCCTTGGTCATCAGCTTGGCCTTGGACTTGGAGAACTTCATGATGCCGCCGCTGCCCCCCTGCATCCGGCTCATGATGAACAGGAACACACCGATGAACAGCGCGAAGAGGATCAACGTCGGCAGGAGCGCGCTGAGGAAGCTCGGCTGCGGGTTCTCGACGTCGAACGACGAGAGCTCCTGGTCGGCGACGGCCTGCTCGGCCTGTTCGACCAGACGTGACCCCTGGTCACCCAGCCAGACGGCGCGGACGAGCTTGTCGTCCTCCTTGAGCGTGGCGCGGATCTCCTGCTCGCCCTCGACGAAGGTGACCTCCTCGACCTCGTCGTTCTCGAGGTAGGTGACCATCGTGGCGGTCTCGACCTCGGAGTAGCCGTCGGCGGACGCCGAGAGCTGCAGCAGACCGATCACGACCACGGCGATCACGACGATCCAGAGCCAGGGGCTCCTGACGATCTTCTTGAGCTTCATCGCGGTGGGGCGTGGGCCCACTCCTCCTTGGCATGCTGGGCGGTATCCGAACCGTACACGTCGGGCGGTCACCCGGCAGAACGTCCGGCAGGGGCCGTGCGGTTCCCGCCGGGGGCGGCGAGCCGGTGGTCAGGTGTAGACGTGCTCGGCCAGGGTGCCGATGCACCGCAGGTTGCGGTAGCGCTCGGAGTAGTCGAGCCCGTAGCCCACGACGAAGGCGTTGGGGATGTCGAAGCCGACGTACTTCACGTCGACCTCCATCTGCAGCGCGTCGGGCTTGCGCAGCAGGGTCGCGATCTCGACCGAGGCCGGCCCGCGGGACCGCAGGTTCGCCACGAGCCAGGACAGGGTCAGGCCGGTGTCGATGATGTCCTCGACGATGAGGACGTCACGACCGGCGATGTCGGTGTCGAGGTCCTTGAGGATGCGGACCACCCCGGAGCTCTTGGTGCCCGAGCCGTACGAGGAGATCGCCATCCAGTCCATCTCGACGTGGCGGTCGATCGCGCGGGCGAGGTCGGCCATGACCATCACCGCTCCCTTGAGCACCCCGACCAGCAGGATCTCGCGTCCGGCGTAGTCGGACTCGATCCGGACCGCCATCTCGCGCAACCGGTCACGGATCTGGTCCTCGGTGTACAAGGTCTGCTCGAGGTCGAGGTCACTCTCGACATGTGCGCGGTCCACGGACGTCAGCCTGCCACAGGGGTGGGCACGAAGGTGACGCGATCGACCGACCGGACACACGTCACACCGCCGGGCAGGTTGACCCGGGCGCCACCGCGTCCCAGCCGGACGAGCCGGTCGAGTGCGTCGACGTGGACGGCAGCGAGCTCGCCGGGCGGGCACCCGGCCGAACGGGCGGCGCGCAGCAGCACCCGCGACCGCAGCGCGGACGGAAGCCCTGCCAGGTCCGCGACGGTCGGGGCCGGGTGCCCCACGACCCACTCGTCGGTCAGCCGGTCCAGCAGGTCGGCGTCATCGGCCAGCTGCCGCGCGGTGCGGGCCAGGCCCTCGGCCACGCCGCCTCCGAGGACGTTCTCGAGCACCGGCAGGGCCTCGTGCCGGACCCGGACGCGGCGGTGCGCCGGGTCGCGGTTGTGGGGGTCGTCCCACCACGGCAGCCCGTGCGCCGCGCAGATCTGCTCGGTGTCACGGCGGCGAAGGCCCAGCAGGGGCCGCCGCACGAGTCCGTCGACGCCGGCCATACCCGAGAGCGAGCGGGCCCCCGAACCCCGGCCGAGCCCCAGGAGCACCGTCTCCGCCTGGTCGTCGAGGGTGTGGGCCAGGCAGATCACCTCGGCCCCGGCGGCCAGAGCGGCCGATCGCAGCGCCCCGTGGCGGGCGGTGCGGGCCGCCGCCTCCGGCCCACCGGCGCTGCCGACCTCGACCCCGACGACCTCGGCCCGCAGACCGAGTCCGCGGCACTGCTCGGCAGCCCGTGCGGCCACCTCGCTCGACCCCGGCTGCAGGTCGTGGTCGACCACGACCGCGCTGACGTCCCACGCCTCGCGTCGCGCCACGAAGGCCGTGACCGCGGCCAGGGCCAGGGAGTCGGCTCCACCCGAGACGCCGAGGACCACCGACGATCCGGGGCCCACGTCGTGCAGGGTCGCCGCGACGGCACGACGGCCGGCCGCGACGGCCGGGTGCAACGAGCCGCCCATCGGCTCAGGCGTGCACGCGGCGGACCCACGCGTCGGGCTCGAGGATCTCGGCCCGGGTCGGCAGGTTCTCGGCCGACGCCCAGACCGCGTTGAAGCCTTCGAGGCCGACCGTGTCGACGGCGTGGCGCACGAACACCGCACCGTCGCGGTACTGCCGCATCTTGCCCTCGAGGCCGAGCAGCCGGCGGATCAGCCGGTCGATCCCGCCGCTGCCCTGCCGCCGCTGGTCGAACTTGCGGCGGATCTGGGCGACGGACGCGATCACGTCGGGACCCACGCCGTCCATGACGACGTCCGCGTGTCCCTCCAGCAACGACATTACCCCGGTGATCCGGTCGACGACCTCGCGCTGGGTCTCGTTCTGGAACAGGTCGCCCAGCGACCGGTCGGACTGCCCCCGCACGACCTTCACGAGCTCGCCGAGCCCGGCCGCGACCACGGCCGGGTCGAGGTCGGTCGACTCCACGAAGTCGTCCATGAGACCCCGGAGGTGGTCGCGCATCCAGGGCACCGCGGTGAACTGCACGCGGTGCGTCTCCTCGTGCAGGCAGACCCACAGACGGAAGTCGTGGGGGTCGACCTCGAGCTGGCGTTCCACGTGCACGATGTTCGGCGCGACGAGCAGCAGCCGGCCGGTCTCACCCGCGGGGCCCTCCCAGAACGGGTCGAACTGCCCCAGGACCTTCGTCGACATGAAGGCCATGAGACTGCCGATCTCCGCTCCACCGACCTTGCTGCCGATCGCCCGGGCGACCGGTCCGGGCGCCTTGGCCGAGATCTGGTCCATCGCCGGCTCGAGGATCGTCTCGAACGTCTCGAGGTTGGCCTCGATCCACCGCGGCCGGTCCACGACCAGGACGGGCGCGGTGGCCGAGCGGGCATGGAGGTCGGCGAACTGCCGGACCGGCTCCTCGGACAGGGCGGCGCCCTCGCGCAGCTCGGCGACGACCTCGGCGGCCTCCGACGCACCGATCTCGGGCCCGGGTCGGGACAGCCGGGTGCCGGTGGCCAGCGCGAAGCTCCAGTCGATCATGGTGTCCACGGTACGGCCGCAGCACGACCGGCAGCGGTCGACGCGGTGGTGACGCGGGGTTCAGCGCACGCAGGTGCAGCCGGCGAGCGCCGCGACGACGGCGTCGACGGCGGCCTGGGTCTCCAGCCCCGGCACGGCCTCGGTGCCGTCGACCATCATCGCGAAGGCGAGGACGGCACCGTCGGCGGTCGTCACCGTGCCGGCGAGCGAGTGCACCCCCGTGAGCGTCCCGGTCTTGGCCCGCACCAGCCCCCGGGCGACCGGCACCGGCCCGAAGCGGTCGTCCAAGGTCCCCGAGAAGCCCGCCACCGGCAGGTCGGTGAGCAGCGCTGCCGTCGCGGGGTCGGCGGACGCCCGGGCCACGAGGTCGCTCAGCATCGACGGGGTGGCCCGGTTGGCCCGCGACAGGCCGCTGCCGTCGTAGGTCTGCAGATCGCTGACGTCCAGGCCGGCGGCGGCCAGGGTCCGGCGGACGGCGGTCGCGCCGCCGACGAACGACGCGTCCTCGCCGGCCGCGATGGCGACGTGCCGCAGGATCACCTCGGCCGCCTCGTTGTCGCTCGCCAGCTCCATCCGTTCGAGGATCTGGGCCAGCGGCGCACTGCCGACGGCGGCCAGGGCCGAGGAGCCCGCGCCCAGGGCGACCGGCTCCACCGAGGTGACCGTGATGCCGCGCTCGGTCAGCAGCTCGGCGAACCGGGTCGCGGCGAACGCGGCCGGGTCGTCGTCCCGCACCCCGCCGCGTACACCACGGTCGACCCACAGGGCGCTGACCGGGGTGACGATGTCGTCCGGCACGTAGGACGGCTCCCAGCGGTCGCTCGCGGACGGGCCGACGAACAGGGTGGAGTCGTGCCCCAGGGCGACCTGCGAGAGACCCCGGCTGCGCAGGGCCGTCACCGTGCGGTCGGCCAGGCTCGCCAGGTCGGCCCGCACGCCGTACGCCGGCTCGGGCGACGGTTCGCCCTGCAGGTACGGGTCACCGCCGCCCACCAGCACCACGCGTCCCTCGTCGAGGCGGGCCTCGGTCCGCAGCCGCAACCCCGGATCGAGCAGGGCGCGGGCGGCGAATCCCGTCATCAGCTTGGTCGTGGACGCGGGGACGAACGCATCGGTGTTGGTGACGATGACCTCCTCACCGGAGCCGACCTCGCGGACCGACAGTCCGGTGTGCGGTCCCAGGGCGGGCGACGCCAGCGCGTCGGAGACCGCCGACGACACCCGCACGGGGTCCACCCGCCCGATCTCCTCGGCCGCCGGCCCGAGGACGACCGGCACCGCGGGCTCCAACCCCTCGGGCGCGGCGATGTACTCCGGGCCGCACGGACCGTCGCAGAGCAGTCCGTTGAGGTCGCCCGCCCGGTGCGCCTGGACGGCCACGGTTCCGGCGGCCGCGAGCAGTCCCACGACCAGCAGGGTCGTGAGCACCGACCACAGCACCCGGCGTTCGGCTCGTCCTGTCACATGGGCCACACTAAGGGCAATCCTGGGCCGGTCCGAGAGGCCCGCGCACCCCCGGGACGACTTCGAGTACGACGACTCAGGACGACTGAGCCAACCTGTGGAGGCATCGTGATCTTCGACGTGACCGTGGAGATTCCCAAGGGTGAGCGCAACAAGTACGAGCTGGACCATGCCACCCATCGGATCCGGCTCGACCGCACCCTGTTCACGTCGATGACGTACCCCGCCGACTACGGCTTCATCGACAACTCGCTCGGCAACGACGGCGATCCGCTGGACGCGCTCGTCATCCTGCCCTTCCCGACCTTCCCCGGGTGCGTCATCGAGTGCCGGGCGATCGGCATGTTCCAGATGACCGACGACGCCGGGGGTGACGACAAGGTGCTCTGCGTCCCGTCGACCGACCCGCGCCAGGCCCATCTGCAGGACGTGGGCGACGTCGCCGACTTCGACCTGTCGGAGATCCAGCACTTCTTCGAGTCCTACAAGGACCTCGAGCCGGGCAAGTTCGTCGAGGAGGGCTCCAAGTGGGTCGGGCGGGCCGAGGCCGAGGCCGAGATCACCGCCAGCTTCCTGCGGTTCGAGGCCAACGGCGGCTACTGAGCCCCGGCGGTGAATCCCGGGGCGAGGGCCCGCATCGCGTCGGCGAAGATCGTGACGTCGATCGCGGAGTCGAGCGACCGCAGCGCCCCCAGCCCGATGCCCAGGCTCAGCAGCACGGTGGCGGCCTCGTGCGCCGGCACCCGCAGCTCGAGGCCGGCCTCACGGGTGACCTGACCGATCAGCTGGGCCGTGGCCGCCACGAGGTCACGGTGTCGCTTGACCAGCTCCGTCGCGACGAACGGACTGTGCCGCGCGACCGCCGCGAACTCCACCTCGAGCGCCGTCCACCGCGGATGCCCCAGCCCCGTCTGGGCCCAGGCGGCGAACGCGTCGATGCGGCCCGCGAGGTCGGTGTCGGTGGTGAACGCCCCGAGGACGCCCTCGATCTGCTCCTCGTGGATGCTGTCGAGGACCGCGAGGCACAGCTCCTCCTTGCCGGCGAAGTTGGAGTAGACGGCCCCCTTGGAGAAGCCCGCCGCGAGCGCGACCTTGTCCAACGAGGTCGCCGCATAGCCCTCGTCGAGGAACAGCTCGCGCGCCACCTCCACGAGCCGCTCGCGGGTCTGGGCCTGTCGTTCGGCGCGGGTCACGCGCCCTCCGTCCACGGTCACCGGGCAACCTCTCGTCAGGGGTGTCGGCGGGCCGTGAGCGACTCATCACGTTCCGTGGACACCGGTTTCAGATACCGATAGTATCTGAAAGGTGATCAGCAAGGACATCATCATCATCGGTAGCGGGTTCGCCGGCATGGGCATGGCCATGAAGCTCCGCGAAGCCGGACGGCAGGACTTCCTCATCCTCGAGAAGGCCGACGACGTCGGCGGCACGTGGCGCGACAACACCTACCCGGGTGCCGAGTGCGACGTGCAGAGCCACATGTACTCCTTCTCCGGCGAGCTCAACAAGAACTGGTCGCGCGAGTACTCCGCGCAGCCGGAGATCCACGCGTACATGCGCGAGGTCGCCGACCGCCACCGTCTGCACGAGGTGATCCACTTCGGCACCGAGATGACCGGCGCGACTTGGGACGAGGCCACCCTGCGGTGGACCGTCACCACCTCCAAGGAGACCTACCAGACCCGGGTGCTGGTGTCGGGCATCGGCGGGCTGCACATCCCGAACGTCCCCGAGCTGCCCGGTGCCGAGACCTTCGCCGGCGCCCGGTTCCACTCCGCGCAGTGGGAGCACGACGTCGACCTCACCGGCAAGAAGGTTGCGGTCATCGGCACGGGCGCCAGCGCGATCCAGTTCATCCCGCAGATCGTCGGACAGGTCGGGCAGCTCGACGTCTACCAGCGCACCGCACCGTGGGTCGTGCCGAAGAAGAACCACGACATCACCGGCACCAAGAAGACGCTGCTCAGCAAGGTCCCCGGCGGCACCCGCGCCTACCGCAACGCCGTGTACTGGTTCAACGAGTCCACCCAGCTGGGCTTCACCGGCCCGCTGCAGGGAGTGACCAAGCTCGTCGAGAAGAAGGTCACCGAGTACATCACCGCGACGGTCGACGACCCCGAGACCGCCGCCAAGCTGATTCCGGACTACCGGCTCGGCTGCAAGCGCGTCCTCAAGACCGACAACTACATCCCCGTCTACAACCGCGACAACGTCGACCTGATCGACTCCGGCATCGCCGAGATCACGCCCGACGGCATCCTCGGCAAGGACGGCACGTTCCGCGAGGCCGACGTCATCATCTACGGCACCGGGTTCCACGTGACCGACGCCTTCCAGTGGGTCCACGTCACCGGGACCGGCGGACGCGACCTGTCCAAGACGTTCGACGAGCACGGCATCGAGACCTACCTCGGCATCGCCGTGACGCACTTCCCGAACTTCTTCCTGCTCCTCGGCCCGAACACCGCGCTGGGACACAACTCGGTCGTCTTCATGATCGAGCAGCAGGTCAAGTGGATCTCGACGATGCTCGACGAGATGGACGAGCGGGGGGCCGAGGCCGTCGAGCCCACCCCGCAGGCCCAGCGCAGCTTCAACGACGCCCTGCAGGAGAAGGTCGAGAAGGGCGTCTGGAGCCAGGGCGGCTGCACCAGCTGGTACCTCGACAGCAAGGGCAAGAACCGCACGATCTGGCCCGGCTTCACGTGGCGCTACTGGTGGACGACGCGCAAGGTCGAGGCCACCGACTTCGCGTGGATCACCGGCCGCCGCAAGGCCGACGCCGCAGCCTGACCCTCGCTCCTCGCCGGTCGAGGTGCGAGGGCGCCCCGCGCCACCACTCGGTGGTTGAGGTGTGACGAGCTCTGCGAGGAGCCTCGAAACCACTCCCGGAGGGTGGCTTCGAGGCTCGGGCGCAGGGCGCCCTCACACCTCAACCACCGAGTGGTCACGCGTCAGCGGGTGCGGAGCGGATCGGTCGCGAGCGCAGCCAGACCGTCCTCCGGCCGGACCTCGGCCGAGAATCCGAGACTGTCCCGCGCCGCATCCGGCGACGCGACGACGTGCCGCACGTCGAAGCGGCGGTACTCGCCGGTGACGACCGGCTCCGGCGCACCGGCCGCGGCCGCGAGGGTCCGCGCCATCTCACCGATCGTGGTGGGGTGACCCGACGCCACGTTGTACGCGGTGAGCCCGCCCCGGTGGGCCGACACCTGCTCGACCGCCAGCACGTTGGCCAGGGCGATGTCGTGCACGTGCACGAAGTCCCGCACCTGTCGGCCGTCCTCGAACACGCGGGGGGCCTCACCGCGGGCGATCGAGGACCGGAAGATCGCTGCGACGCCGGCGTACGGGGTGTCGGCGGGCATGCCCGGCCCGTACACGTTGTGGTACCGCAGGGCGATCGCCCGGGCGTCCTCCAAGGTGCACCAGGCCGAGGCGTAGTGCTCCTGGGCCACCTTCGAGGCCGCGTAGCTGGTCCGCGGGAGGAACGGCGTCGACTCGTCGATGCGTCGCCACTCGATGGGACCGGCGCAGACCGGGCACCGAGGGTCGTACCGTCCGGCGGACAGGTCGTCCTCGCGGCGGGTCGCCGGTGGCACGTCGCCGTGCTCGGGGCACGTGTAGCGGCCGTCGCCGTAGACCACCATCGACGACGCCAGCACGAGGTCCCGCGCACCCACCCGGGCCATCGCGGCGAGCAGGCGGGCGGTGCCGGCGTCGTTGTGCTCGGCGTAGTCGGGCAGGTCCTGGGCATCGACGCCGTTGCCCACCATCGCCGCCTGGTGGCACACCACGTCGACGTCGGCGACGATCTCGTCGAGCCGGTCCGAGCGCAGGTCCAACCGGGCGACGCGCGGGTCGCGCTCGCCACCGGTCCCGTGGGCCTTCTCCAGGTACAGGTCGAGGCGCCGGACGTCGTGCCCGCGTTCCCCGGCGATCCGCCCGATGTGGGTGCCGATGAATCCGGCGGCGCCGGTCAGCAGCACCTTCACGGCAGGGTCACCGGCAGGTCCATGCCGTCGACGGCGTGCGAGCAGGCACAGTCCCGATCGGTTCCGAGACCGCCGACCACGCCGCCGAGCACCGTCTTGAGGGTGTCGGTGTGGGCACGGAACACCTCGAAGACCGCTTCCATGCTGACGGCGCCGGCCTCGTCGACGCCGGCGTCGTGATCGGTGACCAGGGCGACCGTGGCGTAGCAGAGGGCGAGCTCACGGGCGAGGACCGCCTCGGGGTGGCCGGTCATGTTGACGACCGCCCAGTCCTGCGCGGCGTACCACCGCGACTCGGCGCGGGTCGAGAAGCGCGGACCGTCGATGACCACCATCGCTCCCCCGTCGACCGGGTCCTGGTCGCTGAGACCCTGCAGCAGGTGCCCGCGGAGCCGTGAGCAGTACGGGTCGGCGAACGAGATGTGGCAGGCCCCGGAGTCGTAGTAGGTCTGCGGCCGGCCGGTGGTGCGGTCGACCAGCTGGTCGGGCACCACGAACGTGCCGGGGCCGTGCTCGGGCTGCAGGCCGCCGACGGCGCACGGCGCGAGGACCTGCCGGACACCGAGGCTCCGCAGGGCCCACAGGTTCGCGCGGTACGGCACCCGGTGGGCGGGGAACTCGTGGTGCGCGCCGTGCCGGGGCAGGAAGGCGACCGTGCGGTCCCCGACGGCGCCGACCGCGATCGGCGCCGAGGGGGCGCCGTAGGGGGTGTCCACCGTGACGGTCTTCGGGTCCTCGAGGAAGGTGTAGAACCCGGAACCACCGATCACGGCGACATCGGGACGGGGATCGGAACTCATCCCCCGAGCATGTCACTCCTGACCGCGGCGGCACGGCGGGACCGCTGTGTGACGTCCGCCCGAGTGGGTACGCCCTTGGCGGACCGAGGAGGTAACCATGAAGTTCAACCGATCGACCACGAACCACGACCACGCGACCACCGAGACCGCTCCTGCGGCGTCCGGGTCGCATCCGCCCGAGCACGCTGCCGGCCGCCACGAGCCCACCCACGGTGAGCGACTGGTGCTGACCGACCGCGCGCAGCGTGAGCGGTTCGGAGGCGCGCAGGTCGGAGCTGGCTTCTTCGGCTGGCTCACCGGCATCGGGGTCGCCGCGATCCTCGTCGGCATCGTGGCAGCGGTGTCGGCGGCCGTCGGCGACGCCATGGAGGTCACCGAGGACGAGCTGCTCGGCCGCAGCGCCGACATCGGTGTGGCCGCGGCCATCATCCTGGTGGTGCTGGTGATGATCAGCTACGCGGCCGGTGGCTACGTGGCGGGCCGGATGTCCCGCTTCGACGGGGCCCGACAGGGTCTGACGGTCTGGATCATCAGCCTCGTCGTCATCGCGATCGCCGCTGCCCTCGGCGCGGTGTTCGGTTCGGAGTACGACGTGCTGGCACGGGTCGACGTGCCGGAGGTGCCGCTGACGACCGACGAGCTGAGCTGGGGCGCCGGCATCACGGCGGCCGCTGCGCTCGTGGGCGGACTGCTCGCCGCTCTCGGCGGAGGCAAGGCCGGTACCCACTACCACCGCAGGATCGACCGGGTCTGAACCCGGCCACAGTGTCGGTATAGATTGGGCCGACATCGCCGATGTAGCTCAGTGGTAGAGCGCTTGCTTCCCAAGCAAGATATGCGGGTTCGATTCCCGTCATCGGCTCCGAGCGCAGCGAGGTGCCGCTGACGGGGATCGAGTGGGCCCCTCCCCGCGCCGCAGGCGCCCCCGGAGGGATCCCGTCATCGGCTCCGAGCGCAGCGAGGTGCCGCTGACGGGAATCGAATGGCCCCCGTTCCGCGAAGTTACGGAGCCGGCACGGCAGGTTCGCACTCGGCACGGCAGTTTGTCACTGGGCACGGCAGATCTGCCGTGCCCAGTGACAAGACTCCGTGCCGGCTCCGTAATTTCGCGGCGGGGTCAGGTGAGGCCGGCCAGGAACTCCTGAATCTTCTCGACCAGCTTCTCGGGCTGCTCCTCCGGCACCCAGTGGCCCGCACCCTCGATGGTCTCCATCGACATGTTGTCGGCCACCACACCACGCTCGACGATGCGGGGCACGAGGATCGCGTCGCCGCGACCGGGCAGGAAGATGATCGGCACGTCGGTCACCGGCGCCTGGTAGGTGCCCTTCGCGACGGCGGGGAACTCCGCCCGCAGGAACGTGCCGTAGACCGACCGGCCGGCCGCCCTGCGCGCCGGGTCGTCGTAGCGCTCGAGGTACACGTCGTTCTCACCGGCGACGTGCTCGCGCCGGCCGTGGCTGCCCAGCTTGTAGACGGTCCTCAGGAAGGCCTTGCCGAACGCCCGGTGCACCAGTGACCCCCACGGGCCACCGGCGGCCACCTGGTACAGGAACCGCCACATGTCCGTGGTGGGGATGTCCGTCCACGGCGCGATGATCGCGGTCGCCACCACACCGCGGGTCAGGCCCGGCGCACGGCCGGCGACGAGCAGCGCCGTCCAGGCTCCCCAGTCGTGACCGATGACGACGGGACGGTCCAGGTCCATGGCACCGATCAGTCCGATGACGTCGTCGGCGAACCGGCGCTTGTCGTAGTTGCCGTGGCCCGGCGCCGGCACGTCGCTCCACCCGTGCCCGCGCAGGTCGACGGCGACGACGTGGTGCGTCCGGGCCAGCAGCGGGATGACCCGGTGCCAGCACCACCAGTGCTGCGGCCAGCCGTGGACGAGCACCAACGACGGTCGACCGTCGACGTCGCGGTGCTCGGTACCGGCCTCGGCGACGTGCAGGCGGACCCCGTCGACGGTGACCCAGCGGTGGGCGACGCCGGGTAGGTCCGGAGGTGCGGTCGAAGAGCTCATGGCGGCAGCGTAGCCCTACCCTGACCTGCATGAACCTCGTCGACCTGACCCGAGACGACCATGTCCGCACCATCACGCTGAACGCACCCGAACGGCTCAACGCGCTCGACCGGCCGCTGCTCGACGAGCTGGCCGCGGCGATCTCCGAGGTCTCCGCCGACCCGGATGCGCGCGCCCTGGTCGTCACCGGCGCCGGACGCGGATTCTGCGCCGGCGCGGACCTGCAGGGACTGTTCGGTGACGTCACCCGTCCGACCGCGGTGCTGCGTCAGGTCCTGCTCGACGTGTACGCGTCGTTCCTCGGCATCCGTGACCTCGCGATCCCCACCGTCGCGGCGGTGCACGGTCCGGCGGTCGGGGCCGGACTCAACATCGCCCTCGCCTGCGACGTGATCGTGGCCGGTCCACGAGCCGGCTTCGGCCCGACCTTCGCCAACATCGGCCTCCACCCGGGCGGCGGTTGCACCTGGATGCTGACCCAGCGCATCGGAGCGGCCAACGCCGCTGCCGCCCTGTTCTCCGGCGAGGTGATCGGTGCCGACGAGGCGCTGCGACTCGGCATCGCCCAGGAGCTCGTCGACGATCCCCAGCACCGGGCCCGCGAGCTGGCCGACCTGTACGCGACCCGCGACGCCGGGCTGATGGCCGACATCAAGACCGCCACCCGGATCGCCGCCACCAGCGACCTGGCCACCACCCTGGACTTCGAGTCCTGGGCACAGGCGTCCTCGCTGGCTGGTGACGACTTCGCCGCCTTCGCCGCCCGCTTCTCCGCCGGGCGGTGAGGACGCGACCGAATGGAGGCTCTTTCGGTCGCGAATCCACCCGCCACCCCATACGGTCGCGAATCCACCGCCCGAGGGGGAGGTCAGACGGCGCCGTGGGAGTCGGCCACGGCCCGGGCCTCCTCCCGCAGCGCCTGCACCACCAGGCGGACCGACGGTCGCTCGAACAGATCGGGGCGGAGCAGGGCCGACACCTGACGGGACGCCCGGATGCCGACGAGCGGCCGGGTCACCAGACCGTTGACGTGGTCTCGGGTCGTGAACCGGGGCAGGATCCCCAGACCATGACCGGCGGCGACCATCGCCTCGACGATGCTGTTGTCGTGGAACCGGTGCCGCACCCGAACCCGCTCGCCCGTGGACGCCACGATCTGCTCCAGGATCCGGTCGAACGGCAGGTCGGTCGGCACCCCGATCCAGTCCTCACCCACCACGTCGCGCGGTGACAGCGTGGCCCGACCCGCCAACCGGTGGTCCTCGGGCAGCGCCACGTCGAGCGGCTCGGTCATCAACGGCACCACCCGCAGACCCCGGTCGTGCCAGCTGGCCGACGTCGTCGCCGAGTCCGCCACCACCACGTCGTGGTCCGGCGTCAGGTCGGCGAAGTCGACCAGGGCGGAGTCCTGGTCGGTGCACACCAGGGTGACGGCGGCCCCCTCGAGGCGCCGCAGCAGACCCGGGAGGAACATCTCCCCACCGGTGGGAAAGGTGGTCAGCGTGACGTCTCCCGCCGGCTGCTGCACGAACGTGCGCCAGCGGGCCTCCGCGTGCTCGATCGCGACGGCGAGATCGGTCGCCACCCGCGCGAGCTCACGGCCCGCGGAGGTGAGGGCCACACCCCGCCCGGCCGGCTCCACCAGAGGCACGCCGGCCTCCCGCTCCAGCACCTTCAGCTGCTGGGACACCGCCGACGACGTGACCCTCATCGCATCGGCCACGGCCCCGACGGAGCCCCGCTCGGACAATTCCCTGAGAACTCCGAGTCGGCGCACATCCATGAAGCAATGCTACACATCCGGTGTAGTTGTGTTCGCTTGTCCTTGACAGTTCGACGGCCGACACTGGAGGGGAACCCCCCCCACGCACCGATCAGATCAAGGAGTCACCATGACCTTCGTCGCCAGCCTGGCCGTCGTCGCCGCCATCGGCATCACCCGGACGGTGGCCCTCGTCGCCCGTGACGGCTACGGCCGCACCCCCAGCCTGCGGCGCGCCTGATCCGGCGCCGGCTCAGGCGCAGGCCCCGCTGCTGACGGGATCCTGGTTGCGGATGCCGTCGTCGGCGTGGTCGGCGACCGCCGCCGCCGTGAGCGCGTAGCCGGTGGAGTCGTCGGTGATCGACGCCGCGAAGATCACGCCCAGCACCGTGCCGTCGGCCGACACCAACGGACCGCCGGAGTTGCCCGAACGCACGAGCGCCCGGATGGAGAACGAGTCGCGCAGCACCTCGCCCTGGTCGTAGATGTCCAGGCTCCGCAGCCGGATCTCCTCGCGGATGCGGGCCGGCTGGGCGTCGAACGGACCGTTGGCCGGGAACCCCAGCACCGCGGCGTCCTGGCCCGCCACTCCCCCGGGCTCGAAGGCGAGGGCCGGCAGGTCCAGGTCGGCCGCGAGCACCGCGACGTCGAGCTCGGGGTCGAACACCACGACCCGGGCCGGCACCCGCCCGTCCTGGGTGACGACGAAGGGCCGCTCGACCCCTGCGACGACGTGGGCGTTGGTCATCACGCGGTCGTCGGCGTACACGAAGCCCGAGCCCTCGATGCCCCGGTTGCACTCCGCGTCACCGATGATCTTGACGACCGACCCGGCCGCACCCGAGACTCCCGGCAGCTGCAGCGTCGCCGGGTCCGGCGGACCGACCCGCACGATGTCCTCGGCCTCGAACGGAGCCAGGTACCGCGGGAAGATGCTGGAGTCGATCGAGTCGGTGAAGGCGTTCAGCGCATCGGCCGCCTGGCTCGGCACGACGCGGTCGACGTAGCCGAGGATCGACGAGCTCCGGGCGGCCTGCGACAGGTACGGGACCTGCGTCCCGCTCACGGCGTAGCCCAGCGCCCACGACGCGAGCAGGACCGCGACGATGCTCAGTCCGCTGCCCCCCACCGCGTCGACGACCCGGCCCGGCTCGGTCCGGATGCCGCGTCGCAGGTCACCGCCGATCACCGACCCCATGAGCTGCCCGGCGGCCGCCGAGGCCACCACGATGCCGAGCGCGAGCAGCGACGTCCCGAGCCCCGGCTCGTCCGGCGACAGGATCAGCGGCACCACCGCGAGGGCGAGGCCTCCGGCCACCAGCAGACCCAGCGTGGCGGCGAGGTTCGCGATGAAGCCCTGCACGTAGCCCGAGACGGCGTAGGCCAGGAGCAGCACCACGATCAGCACGTCGAGGGAGTTCACAGGGACCCCGGAACGGGTCGCTCGACGGTGTCGTCCCAGGGGCGCTCCCAGCCGACGACCTCGAACAACCGTGAGATGACGCCGGCGGTGAAGCCCCACAACGGGGTGCCGCCGCCGAGGTCGAACGCCGGACCCCGCCACCCCGACGGATGCACGACGCTGAAGCGGTTGTCGGGGTCCAGCAGGTGGTCCAGCGGCTGGTGCAGCACGTGGCCGACCTCGGCCGCCGACACCGGTTCCAGCTGTTCGCGCTGGTGCCAGTAGGCGAGCACCGGGGTGACGGCGAAGTTGCTGGGCGGCAGCCAGAGGGTCGGCAGCACCCCGAAGACCTCGACCGCGACCGGGTCGAGGCCGACCTCCTCCTGCGCCTCCCGCAGGGCCGTCGCGATCGCACCCGCCCTGCCCACGCCGTCAGCAGGGTCGGAGCCACCGCCCGGGAACGAGATCTGACCCGCGTGGTTCCGCAGGGTGGCGGCCCGCTCCGTGAGCAGCAGCTCGGGCCCGTCCGGACCGTCCGCGAACAGCAGCAGGACGGCCGCCGGGCGGGCGTCCTCGGGCGGGTGGGGGAACCGTGGCGCCAGCTGCTCGGCCCGCACCGAGGCCGCGATCTCGGCCAGCTCGTGCAACCACGAGGGCAGCGAGGACGTGGTCACGGTCGCACTCCCAGCTGCTCGTCGATCGCCTGGACCACGTCATCGTAGGTGCGGAACGAGCCGAATGCCGTGCCGACCACACGACCGTCCGCATCCAGGTACACGTTCTGCGGCAGGCCGCGCAGGCCCAGGGGCACCGTCAGCCGACTGTCCGGGTCGGCCAGGTGCGGGTAGGTGACACCCGACGCCCGAGCCAGGTCGATCGCCGCGGCCGGGTCCTCGTCGGCGAACAGGACGCCGACGATCTGCACCCGCCCCTCGTACTCGCGTGCGGCCCGGGCCAGCAGCGGCAGCTCCTCCCGGCACTCGGTGCACCAGTGCGCCCACACGTTGACGAGGACCGGTGTGCCGGCGAGGTCCGCGAGCGACGCCGTCTCGCCCGTGCTGAGGCAGACCAGGTCGACCGACGGCGCCTCGGACGCCTCACCCGAGCCCGTCGGGCAGTCCGAGAGCCCTGCCGCGTCGGCCGCGGCCACCACCCCTGCGTCGATCGTGGCACCCGGCACGACCTCCCCGGGGGTCTCGGAGAGGTCCGGCAGGTCCGGCGCGCACGACACCAGAGCGGCCACCGCCAGCGTCACGGCCAGCAGACGGCCCGGTCGGCGCGTCATGCGGGCCCCTGGGTGGTGACGAGAGCGGCCGCGACCTCCGGGTCGGTGGGCCCGGCCCCGAAGGCGGGGCACCACCGCGCCACGGGGCACGCCCCGCACGCCGGCTTGCGGGCATGACAGCACCGCCTCCCGTGCCAGATCAGCCGGTGGCTGAGCATCGTCCAGTCGCGTCGCTCGAACAGCGCGCCGACCGCGTGCTCGGTGCGCACCGGATCAGCCACGGTGTGGTCGTCGACCCAACCGAACCGTCCGACGAGGCGGGAGAAGTGGGTGTCGACCGTGATGCCCGGGACGTCGAACGCATTGCCGAGGACCACGTTGGCGGTCTTGCGACCCACCCCGGGCAGCTGCACGAGATCGGTCAGCCGTCCAGGGACCCGACCGTCGTGCCGTTCCACCAGTGCCGCGGAGAGACCCAGCAGGCTCGTGGTCTTGGCGCGGAAGAAGCCGGTGGGGCGGATGAGCTCCTCGACCACGGCACGGTCGGCGGCGGCCAGCGCGGCGGCGTCGGGGTAGGCCGCGAACAGGGCCGGCGTGACCGCGTTGACCCTTCGGTCGGTGGTCTGGGCCGACAGCACCGTGGCCACCAACAGCTGGAAGGGGTCGGCGAAGTCCAGCTCGCACCCGGCCTCGGGGTAGGCCTCGGCGAGCACCCGGTGCATGCGTCGGGCCCGGCGGACCAGCGACGTCGGCGGCCGGTGGGCCACCTCGGGCCGCGTCCGGGCTGCTTTCGTCGACACCGCGCCAGCGTACGCGGGACGGGCAATCACACCATCGGGCCCCGGGATGTGGAAGCATGCACCCATAGTCAGTCTGTGACGCATTCAACATGGAGAGAAGGACGCCACGTGAACGACGACGTGCTCCGTCAGGCCCCGCTGTTCTCGGGGCTCGACGACGACGCCGCTGCCGCCCTCGAGTCGTCGATGACGCCTTCCACGCTGCGTCGGGGTGAGGTCCTGTTCAACGAGGGCGATGACGGCGACAAGCTGTACGTCGTGACCGACGGCAAGATCAAGCTCGGTCGTACCTCGCCCGACGGCCGCGAGAACCTGTTGGCCATCCTCGGACCGGGGCAGATGTTCGGCGAGCTGTCGTTCTTCGATCCCGGACCGCGCTCCGCCACCGCCACCGCGGTCACCGACGTCGACCTGCGCAGCCTCGGCCACGAAGCCCTGAGCCCCGTGCTGAACGCGCACCCCGACGTCGCCCACGCCCTGCTCAACCAGCTCGCCGGCCGGCTGCGCCGGACCAACGAGGTCGTCGGCGACCTGGTGTTCTCCGACGTCCCCGGCCGGGTCGCCAAGGCGCTGCTCGACCTCGCGGGCCGGTTCGGCCGTCGCGCCGACGACGGCATCCACGTCAACCACGACCTGACGCAGGAGGAGCTCGCCCAGCTCGTCGGCGCCTCCCGCGAGACGGTCAATAAGGCCTTGGCCGACTTCGCTTCGCGTTCGTGGCTGCGTCTGGAGCCCCGCTCGGTCATCATCCTGGACCTCGAGCGGCTGCAGAAGCGCTCCCGCTGACCCGAGCCGCCCCCGCCCGGGCGGTGAGTATGCGACCGAATACGGTCCCATTCGGTCCGTCTGGCACCTCCACCCGGTATTCGGTCGCGAATCCACCGCCCCCGGGGGGTCAGGTGCGGAGGTACTCCAGCTGGGCCTCGACGGAGCGTTCGGCGGCGGGCCACAGCGAACGGTCCACATCGGCGTAGACGGTGGCGACGACCTCGGCAGCCGTGACGGCTCCGGCCTCGACCGCGCGCCTGACCTGGTCGAGCCGGTCCGCCCGGTGCTCGAGGTAGAAGTCGACGTGGGCCGCCGCGTCGTCCGGCACCGGCCCGTGGGCCGGCAGCAGCAGCGAGACCACGCCCTCCTCGACCAGCTCGCGGATCCGCGCCAGGGAGTCCAGGTACGGACCCAGGCTGCCGTCGGGGTGGGCGATGATCGTGGTCCCCCGGCCCAGGATGGTGTCGCCGGTGAGCAGCGACCCCTCGTCGGTCAGCAGCAGGCACATCGAGTCCGCGGTGTGACCCGGCGTGGTGACCACCTCGAGCCGCAACCCGTCGACGTCCAGCTGTTCGCCGTCGACCACCGGATCCGCCCCCCGGCACCACGCGGCGTCGACGGCCCGGGCGGGGGCTCCGGTGAGCTCGACCATGCGGTCGATCGCCTCGGTGTGGTCGGGATGCCAGTGGGTGTACAGCACCAGCGCGACCTCACCGGCCGCGGACAGGACCGCTGCCAGGTGGTCGGCGTCGTCGGGGCCGGGATCCACCACCACCGACCGTGCGGCCCCCGGCTCGCGGAGGATCCAGGTGTTTGTCCCGTCGAGCGTCATGATCCCGGCGTTGTCGGCGACGACCCGGACGGCCCGCTCGGTGACGCTCACAGGTCCTCCAGACCGTTGTCGATGAACAGCTTCCCGTCGACCTCGACCAGGCGCGGCTCGATCGCCGAGATGCTGCGGGAGCGGGAGGCCTCCACGGCGGCCGAGGGGGCGAGGTCGACGACGTCCCGGCACGTCTGCAGGGTCGGCGGCATCATCGCCACCTCACCGGCGGTCACCGATCGCAGGACGTCGCCGACGGGGTGCCAGGCCGCGCGGTCGGCCTCGCCCGGCAGGGACCCCACGATCTGGCCGTCCGGGACCGCCGCCACGAAGAACCGGGTGTCGTAGCGCCGCGGCTCGAACGCCGGGGTGATCCAGTGCGACCACGCGCCCACCAGGTCGGCCCGCAGCACCAGGTCGTGCTCCGCGAGGAAGGAGGCGAAGCTGCGCTCGTCGGCGTCGAGCGCGGCGCGGGCGACGCTGAACTCCGGTGAGCTGACGTCACTGACCACGGTGTCGGCGTCGTGACCGGCCAGCAGGATGCCGGACTCCTCGAACGTCTCCCTCACGGCGGCGACGACCAGCGAGGCGGCCAGCGGCACGCTGCACGAGAAGCGCTCGGCCCAGGCCTCGGGCGGCGGACCGACCCACGGGACCGGTTCGGCGTCCAGGGCCGACACCCCGCCGCCGGGGAACACGTACATGCCGGCCGCGAACGCCATCGAGGGCTGTCGGCGCAGCAGGTAGGTCTCGGTGCCGGACGCGCCGGCGCGCAGCAGGGCGATCGTGGCGGCGTCGCGCGGCACGCTCGGTGCGGCGTCGGCCGACGGCCGCATCGACTCCGGCAGCGGGTACCTCACGGACCGACCTCGACGACGACCTCGACCTCCACGGGCGAGTCCAACGGCAGGACCGGCACGCCGACCGCGCTGCGGGCGTGTTGACCGACCGCGCCGAAGGCAGCAGCGAACAGCTCGCTCGCGCCGTTAGCGACCTGGGGCTGCTGCGTGAAGTCGGGGGTGCTGGCGACGAACACCGTGGCCTTCACGATCCGGGTGACCCGGTCGAGGTCGCCGACGACCCCCCGGACCGCCGCGATCGCGTTCAACGCGCAGACCTCGGCGCACGCGGTGGCCTCGTCGGCCGAGACCTCGCCACCGACCTTGCCGGTCTGCAGCAGCCGGCCCTCGACGAACGGCAGCTGACCGGACGTGAACACGTGCTGTCCGGTGTGCACGGCCGGGACGTAGGAGGCGACCGGCGCGGCGACCTCGGGCACCTGGTGACCCAGCGCCGCGAGGCGCTCCTCGACCGCCGACACGTCAGGCCACCGGCCGCTTGAAGTAGGCCACCAGGTTCTCGGGGTTCATCCCCGGCACGATCTGGACCAGCTCCCAGCCGTCGCTGCCGAAGGTGTCGAGGATCTGCTTGGTCGCGTGGACCAGGACGGGTGCGGTCAGGTACTCCCATTGCGTCATGGGTTCGACTGTATCGGCCGCCGGCCGGGGAGCGGGATTCCCCGGATCGAGATGCAGAAGGGAGGGCGGTCGATAGGGTGCTGAGGTGTCCTCCACTCCCACGCTGCACATCGTCACCGGCAAGGGCGGAACGGGCAAGACGACCGTCGCGGCAGCCCTCGCGATGGCGCTCGCCGGCCGCGGGCAGAAGGTGCTCCTGTGCGAGGTCGAGGGTCGGCAGGGCATCGCCCAGCTGTTCGACGTGGCCCCGCTGCCGTACGAGGAGCGTCGCATCGCCACCGGACTGGGGGGTGGCGAGGTGTACGCCCTGGCCATCGACCCGGAGTCGGCGCTGCTGGAGTACCTCGAGATGTTCTACCGGCTCGGCCGCGCCGGCAAGGCCCTCGACCGGTTCGGCATCATCGACTTCGCCACCACGATCGCTCCCGGTGTCCGCGACGTGCTGCTGACCGGCAAGGTCTACGAGATCGCCCGCCGCCAGGGCGCCAAGAACGAGGCCGGACCCACGTACGACGCCATCATCATGGACGCGCCGCCGACCGGACGGATCACCCGGTTCCTCAACGTCAACTCCGAGGTGGCCGGGCTGGCCAAGGTGGGTCCGATCCGCCGGCAGGCCGACTCGATCATGCAGCTGCTGCGGTCGGACGCCACGCGCGTCCACCTCGTCACCGTGCTGGAGGAGATGCCGGTGCAGGAGACGCTGGACGGCGTGGCCGAGCTGACGGGCGAACGGCTGCCCGTCGGCCACGTGATCGTCAACCTCGTGCGCCCCGCGTTGGTCACCGCGGCCACCGCCACGGCGTTGGACGACGACGACTTCCTCGACGCCCGGCTGCCCGAGCTGCTCGCCGGCGCCCGCCTCGATCCGTCCTCGGCGGACGTCCTGGTCGCCGGGGGTCGGGGCCACCTGGTGCGCCAAGCCCTGCAGCAGGGCCAGCGCGAGCTGCTCGAACAGGCCGATCCCCCGATGGCGGAGCTGCCGTTGCTCGACGCGTCCGTCGACGCCGGGGCGCTCCTGCAGCTGGCCGAGCACCTGCGGTCGGAGGGAGTGGCATGAGCGAGCGCCAGCGAGGCAGTGCCCGGGACCGGTCTCGGCCGCGGGTCTTCGACGGGTCCGCCACCGACACCACCCTCGACGTCGACGCACTGCTGGCCGACCGCGGCACCGAGATCATCGTGTGCTGCGGATCCGGCGGGGTCGGCAAGACCACCACGGCGGCGGCCCTGGCCATGCGGGCCGCGGACCAGGGGCGCAAGGTCTGCGTCCTCACGATCGACCCGGCTCGCCGGCTGGCGCAGTCGATGGGACTGACCGAGCTCGACAACACGCCCCGCGCGGTCGAGGGCGCCGGCGCCGGCGGCGGGTCGCTCGACGCGATGATGCTCGACATGAAGCGCACCTTCGACGAGGTCGTCGAGGCCCACGCCTCCCCCGAGAAGGCGCAGCAGATCCTGACCAACCCCTTCTACGTGGCGCTCTCCAGCTCGTTCGCGGGCACGCAGGAGTACATGGCGATGGAGAAGCTCGGGCAGCTGCACGGCGGCGGCGAGTGGGACCTCATCGTCGTCGACACCCCGCCGTCACGGTCCGCGCTGGACTTCCTCGACGCGCCGGAGCGGCTGTCGTCGATGTTGGACGGCCGGTTCATCAAGCTGCTGCTGGCGCCCGCCCGGGGGCCGGCCCGCCTCCTTACCGTCGGCTTCGGGGTGGTGACCGGTGCGCTCAACAAGGTCCTCGGTGCGCAGGTGCTGACCGACCTGCAGACGTTCGTCGCCGCGTTCGACACCCTCTTCGGCGGGTTCCGGCAGCGCGCCGACGCGACCTACTCCCTGCTGAAGGCTCCGGGCACGTCCTTCCTGGTGATCGCCTCCCCCGAGACCGCGGCGCTGCGCGAGGCGTCGTACTTCGTCGAACGGCTGGCCGGCGACGCCATGCCCCTGGCCGGCCTGGTCGTCAACCGGGTGCACGACGACGTCGGGGAGGCCATCGACGCCACCGACGCGGAGTCGGCCGCCAAGCGACTGCGCCGACACGGTGGGGCCGACGAGGTCGCCACGGCCGAGCTGCTGGCGGTCCACGCCGAGCGGGTGCGGGTCGCCGAGCGCGAACACCTCGCGCGGGAGCGGTTCGCCGCGACGCACCCGGGGGTCGCCCAGGTGCCCGTCACCGCGCTCGCCGGTGACGTGCACGACCTCGACGGCCTGCGGCAGATCGGCAACCTGCTCGCCCGCTGACCTCAGCGGGTCGGGTCGGGGCCCACCTGCACCAGCAGCTTGCCGAAGTTCTCGCCACGCAGCAGGCCGAAGAAGGCCTCGGGTGCGTTCTCGAGGCCCTTGACGACGTCCTCCTTGTAGGCGACGCGACCCTCACGGATCCAGGCCGAGACCTCTTCCTGGAAGCCCCGGTAGTGCTCCTTGACGAACTCGTTCTGGATGAAGCCGCGGACCGTCAGGCTCTTGGTGAGGATCGCCTGCATGAGCTGCGGGACCCGGTTGGGACCCTCGGGCGCCTCGGTGGCGTTGTAGTGCGCGATCAACCCGCAGACGGGCACCCGGGCGTAGGTGTTGAGCCGGGGCAGCACCGCGTCCCACACGTGGCCGCCGACGTTCTCGAAGTACACGTCGATCCCGTCCGGCACGGCGGCCTTGAGGTCCTCACGGAACGTTGGCGAGCGGTGGTCGAGCGCGACGTCGAAGCCCAGCTCCTGCAGGAAGGCGACCTTCTGCGGGCCGCCGGCGATGCCGACCGCACGAGCGCCCTTGACCTTCGCGATCTGGCCGACCATCGAGCCGACCGGACCGGTCGCCGCGGCGACGACCACGGTCTCGCCCGGCTGGGGCCGGCCGATCTGCAGCAGACCCGCGTAGGCGGTGAAGCCCGGCATCCCGAGCGCTCCCACGGCCGTCGAGATCGGCGCCCGCGCCGGGTCGAGCCGCCGGACGTGTCGAGCCGGCTGCACGCCGTACTCCTGCCAGCCCAGGTGGGAGAGCACCAGGTCGCCGGGCTCCAGGTCCGGGGACCGGGACTCCACGACCTCGGCGACGGTGCCGCCCTCCATGACCGCACCCACCTCGACGGGGGCGGCGTACGACTTCGCCGCGCTCATCCGTCCGCGCATGTAGGGGTCGAGCGACAGGTAGACGGTGCGCAGCAGCACCTCGCCGTCGGCCGGCTCAGGGACCGCGGCGGTCTCGATCCGGAAGTTCTCGGCAGTGGGCTCGCCCTCGGGTCGCGAGGCGAGCAGGACACGGTTGTTCTCGGTCGGGGTGGTCACCACCCCGACGCTACCCCCGCGGGGGTCGGCTCAGACGGCGACCTGCAGCACCGATCGCCAGGTGGTGACGTTGGGACGGCGACGCAGCAGCGCACGGCGCTCCCGCTCGGTCATGCCGCCCCACACGCCCCACTCGATGCGGTTGTCGAGCGCCTCGGCCAGGCACTCGGCCTTGACGACGCAGCGCCCGCAGACCTGCTTGGCGCGGTTCTGCTCGGCGCCCTTGACGAAGAGTTCGTCGGACGTGTTGCGACAGGCGGCCGACGCCGACCAGTTGTCGTCCCAGCTCATGTGAACCTCCCGAGATCAGCCACCTGGTGTGGCCGAAGTGATTCCTGAGAACAGGCTAGGAAATCTGGTACGGACCCGTCAGACCGGTCGGAATGGTTTCCCCTAGTCCTTTCGAACCACCGAAAGCGGGGCCTTGTGCCCACGGAACCCCGGGCCCCCGGTCCGTGGGCTCGGTCGCGTCTGGCTCGGTCCCGTAGGCTGACCCCATGTCGTGGGACGATCTGCAGTCAGCCGTGCGCCGCCGCGTCCAGGCCGAGGACCGCCGCCAGAGCACCCCGTCGCTCGTGGCCTCGATCGCGCGACTGTCGGTCATCGGCGGCGTGCTGGTCGCCGCGATCATCGTCCCGGTCACGGCCATCGTGGCCGTCACCGCCACCCAGGCGAGCACCGAGGTCATCGACCTGCCGCTGACCCTGGAGGAGCAGCCCACACCGCAGACCAGCCGGCTGCTCGCCGCGGACGGTCAGCTGCTCGCCTACTTCTACGAGGAGAACCGGCAGGACGTCCCCCTCGACGAGATCGCGCCCGTCATGCAGGACGCGATCATCTCGATCGAGGACGAGCGCTTCTACGACCACGGCGCGCTCGACATCCAGGGCACCCTGCGCGCCCTGGTCAACAACGCCTCGGACGGCCGGACCCAGGGCGGGTCGACGATCACCCAGCAGCTGGTGAAGCTGACCCTCGTGCAGGCCGCCGCCACCGACGAGGAGCGGCGGGCGGCCGTCGAGCAGTCGGTGGCGCGCAAGGTCCGCGAGCTGAAGATCGCGATCGACTTCGAGGAGCAGTACACCAAGGACGAGATCCTCGAGCGGTACCTCAACATCGCCTACTACGGCGGCGGTGCGTACGGCATCTCGGCCGCGGCCAACCACTTCTTCTCGGTGTCGCCCGCCGACCTGACCCTGGCCCAGGCCGCGACCCTGGCCGGTCTGGTCAAGAACCCGGTCGAGTTCGATCCCAACGTGTACCCCGAGCGGGCGCTGCAGCGGCGCAACCTCGTGCTGTCGGTCATGGAACGCCAGGGCAAGATCTCCCCCGAGGAGTCCGAGCAGCTCCAGGCCGGTGAGCTGGCCCTGGTCACCACCGACTTCCCGAACGGCTGCATCACCTCGGTCGCGTCGTTCTCGTGCGACTACGTGCAGCGCTACCTCGAGAACGAGGAGGCGCTCGGCGCGACGGTCGAGGAGCGGCGCGACCGCATCCGGCTCGGCGGCCTCACCATCAAGTCCAACATCGACGTCTCGATGCAGACGGCGGTCAACGACGCCGTGGCCGGCAACGTGCTCCCGACCGACCAGGCGATCGGATCCATCGCCCTCGTCGAGCCCGGCACCGGCAAGGTCCGCGGCATGGCCCAGTCGCGACCGATGGGCACCGACCGCGAGGGCGGCCAGTCGTTCATCAACTTCTCGGTGCCGACCGAGCTGGGTGACTCCGGCGGCTTCCAGGCCGGATCGACATTCAAGATGTTCACCACGGCCGCCGCCCTGCAGCAGGGCATCGGGGTCGACAAGACCTACAACTCGCCGCCGCGGATGACGATCCCCCGCGGTACGTACTTCGACTGCGAGGGGGGAGGGACCGACCGGTTCGAGGTCCGCAACTCCACCTCCTCGGGCACGATGAACATGTACACCGCCCTGCGGCAGTCGGTGAACACCTACTTCGCCCAGCTCGAGGCCGAGGTGGGTCTCTGCGAGACCGTGCGGATGGCCGAGGCCATGGGCATCGAGGTGCCGTTCGGCGGACCGGACAACGGCGTCGTCCCGTCGTTCACGCTCGGCCCCATCCGGGTCAGCACGCTCGACATGGCCGCTGCCTACGCCGTCCCGGCCTCCGGCGGCATGTTCTGCGAGCCGCAGCCGGTCACCGAGATCCTCGAGGCCGACGGGTCACTGCTCAAGGCCTACGTCCCGGAGTGCGAGCGGGTGCTGACCAACGAGGAGGCCGCGCAGATCAACGACATCCTGCGGGGCCTGCAGCAGCCCGGTGGCTTCGGGTTCTCCAACGGCACCGGCCTCAACATCCCGTCGGCCGCCAAGACCGGAACCACCAACGACAACAAGGCCGTCTGGTACACCGGCTACACGCCGGAGATCTCGGCCGCCGCGATGATCGCCGGCGCCGACTTCGACGGGTTCGAGATCCCTCTGTCGGGCCAGCGCATCAACGGCCGGTTCGTCAACGCCAGCGCCGCCGCCGGTAGCGCCCTGGCGGGCCCGATGTGGGCCGACGCCATGCAGGTCATCCAGAACTCGCTGAGCCCGGTCAACTTCGAGCGCCCGCCGCGCACCCAGCCGGCTCCCCCGCGACCGCCGGAGCCCGAGCCGGACCCCAACGCTCCCGCCCCGCCCCAGCAGACGCTTCAGCTGCCGCCAGGGGTCCAGCTGCCTCCGGGCTTCCAGCTGCCGCCGGGCGTGACGATCGTCCAGTAGGTCAGCCGGCCAGCTGCCGCTTGACCTCGGCCGCCACCACCCCGCCGTCGGCGCGGCCCTTGACCTGCGGCTGCACGACGGCCATCACCGCACCCATCGCCTTCATGCCCTGACCGGCAGCACCGGCCTGCTCGACGGCCGCCGTGACGATGGCGGCGACCTCGGCCTCGGTCAACGACGCCGGGAGGTACTCGGCGAGGATCGCCGCCTCGTCCCGCTCCTTCTGCGCGAGCGCCGGCCGGTCGCCGGCGTCGAACGCCTCGGCCGACTCGCGACGCTTCTTGGCCTCCTTGCCCAGCACCGCGATCACGTCGTCGTCGCTGAGCTCCCTGGCCTCCTTGCCGGCGACCTCCGCGGTCGAGATGGCGGCCAGCACCATGCGGATCGTCGACGAGCGCAGCGCGTCGCGCGCCTTCATCGAGGCGGTGAGGTCGGAGCGGAGACGGTCCTTCATGGCTGACATGCCTCCATTGTCCCCCCTCCCCCACCCCAACCCAGAAGTGCTCCCGAATCCACCGTTCCTGGCGGAAGAAGGGTTGATCCGGGAGCACTTCTGGGTCGGGGTGGCGGGGATGCGTAGGCTCGGGCCATGCGCCCCCGTCACCTCGCCTGGCCCCTGGCGGGCGGACTCGGGGTGGTCGCGTACGGCGCGATCCACGAGGTGCGGGCCTTCACCCTGCGGCGCGTCAATGTGCCGGTGCTGGCGCCCGGGTCGAGGCCGTTGCGGGTCCTGCACCTGTCCGACGCCCACATGCGCCCGAACCAGCGGCGCAAGCAGGAGTGGTTGCGTGGGCTGGCGGCGCTCGAGCCCGACCTGGTCGTCAACACCGGCGACAACCTGTCGCACCTCGACGCCCTGCCCTCGGTGCTCGACGCGTACGGCGGACTGCTGGACGTGCCCGGGGTGTTCGTCTTCGGCTCCAACGACTACTTCTCCCCGGTGTTCAAGAACCCGCTCGCCTACCTCACCGGGGGTACCGGGACCGCGTCGAAGGGCTCGTGGGAGCGGCAGCCGGACCTGCCCTTCGAGCCGATGCGACGGGCCTTCACCGACCGGGGCTGGTTGGACCTGACCAACCGGCACGACGCCCTGACCGTCGCCGGCGTGCGGCTGGACTTCGCCGGCGTCGACGACCCCCACCTGGAGTACGACGAGCTCGACGACATCGCGCCCGACCCCTCGGCAGACCTGTCGATCGGCGTGGCGCACGCGCCGTACCTGCGGGTCTTGGACCGCTGGAACTCGCTCGGGTACCCGCTGATCATGGCCGGCCACACCCACGGCGGACAGCTCTGCCTGCCCTTCTACGGGGCCCTGGTGACCAACTGCGACCTGGACCGGTCCCGCGCCAAGGGGTTGCACACCCACCGGACCGACGGGCACGAACCCTCGTGGCTGCACGTGTCGGCCGGGCTCGGCACCTCGCCGTTCGCACCCGTGCGGATCGCCTGCCGCCCCGAGGCCACGCTGCTCACCCTCACTGGGATAGACTCGCCGAGGTCCTGACGAACGGGACCGGCCACGGGGTGTGGCGCAGCTTGGTAGCGCGCGTCGTTCGGGACGACGAGGCCGCAGGTTCAAATCCTGTCACCCCGACCATGTGATCTCTCAGCACATCGACGACACCCGGCCCTGCACCCGCAGCGCCGGGTGTTCGCGTTCTCGGCCGGACGGTCGGCTCCGGGTCTCCCTCAACGTAGAGCGTCGGGCCGGCGGTGCTCGACGGTGGTGACGTACGGCGAGGTCGACGCCCTCAGCAGCGCGGAGTAGTCCACGCCGAACCTCAGCTCGTCCCCGACGGCGGTGGCATGGTCGCCCACGTCCAGCACGAGGTGGTCGCTGCTCATGCCGAGAATGGTCATCCCGTCCGGGACGGTCAGACCGTCGGGGTCGGTGTCCTGGCGTCCCACGGCGACCAGTGCCTGTCGCACGGTGCCTCGGCCGCGACGTCGCGGCCGCCGCTCGAACGCGCTCTGCGCCGTCGCTCCCCAGGCGCGGGCCGGCTTGGTCTTGACCTCGATGACCTCGCCGACGAGCACGCACGCATCGAGCCGCAGACCCGGGATCGACGCCCGGCGCAGCGGGTCGGTCCCCAGGAGGATCGACTCACCCAGTCGGAGCTGGTTGATCCGGCCGACGCTCCTCGTGGTCATCGCCCACCCGAGGTTGGCGGAGTTGCCGCCCGAGACGACCGGGAGCACCAACGACGACGACCGCTCGACCGCGTCGACCAGGCCCGACAGCTCGTCCATCGACCGCTGGTCCGGCACGACCCCGCTCTGGCACGCCAGGTTGGTGCCGAGGCCGACCAGGGCGAGTCCGCCGAGGGCGCCGACGTGGCGCGCGAGGTCGACGACGTCGCCCACCGCCACCCCTTCGCGCAGGTCACCCAGCTCGACCATCAGCACGACCGCGTGGCGGTCCCGATGGCCGGCCGCCGAGGCCGACAGGGCGGCGAGGACGACCGGCTCGGTGTTGAGGCTCGTCCCGGCCTCGACCACCACCCGGTCGACCTGGCTCAGCATCGGGGACCGGACCAGGGTCCGCGGCGCGCGCGGATCACCTCTGCGCAGCACGGCCAGGTTCTCGATCCGCGAGTCGGCGAGCCCACGGGCACCACCGCGCATCATGGCGGCCCCCACCGAGGGGTTGCCGCACACGGCCTTGGTCACTCCCTGGACGGAGATCCCGCGCGGCGCCAACCGGCCCACCAGGGCCCGGGTGTTGTGCTCGACGTCGTCGAGGTCGATCTCGAGACGCGGAGCGCCGCTCATCGACTGGTCGCGAGCCGTGCCCTGATCGCGGGGAAGGCGGTGAGCACCATGTCGGCCAGCTCGTCGAGCGGACGAGTGAGCGGGTCGGTGGCCGGGAGGTCGAGGTCACGCCTGAACCCGGCCACGGCCTCGTCGACCGCCGCGGAGTCCATCCCCTCGTGGTTGATGGTGATGCCGATGACCCTGGTGTCGGCGAACGCCTCGATCAGCCGCACCTCACTCGCCGCCGTCGGCATCGCGACCATCGGGAAGTCACCCAGGACCCGGCGACGAGGGGCGTGCTGCACGATGACCCCCTGCGGCCTGCTCCCGCGCAGGATGGCGCCCGAGGTCAGGTAGGCCGGATGGCTGAGCGCCCCCTGCCCTTCGACGACGATCACGTCAGGATCCTCGCCCTCGTAGGCGGCGACGACCTGGTTCTCGACCTCGCCGGAACAGAACTGCGGCACCAGCGCGTCGAGCGCCACGCCGTACTTGCCGCCCTGGATGACCGTGGTCTGACCCGTGCCGACCATCACTGCGCGCACGCCGCGTGACCGCAGCGCCTCCACCAGGAGCGTGGCGGTGGTCCGCTTGCCGATCGACCCGTCGGTGCCGAGCACCGCGATGCGGGTGCAGTCGACGTCGAAGATGCGACCCGAGAACAGGTGGAGGTCCCGGGTGGGCCGGGGTCGGCGGACATCGGTGATCGTGACCCCGGCGAGGATCGCGGCGGCCACAAACTCCGCGTCGTCGTTGAGGAACTCGTGCAGACCGTTGACGATGTGCATCCCGCGCGACATGCCGTCCAGCAGCACCGCTCGCTGAGCCGGGGACAGCAGCCCGTCGGCAGGCGCGAGTCCGCAGATCAGGTAGTCCGGCACCCGGCCGTGACGCTCGACCGCCTCGGCGAGGCCGGCCAGCACGGGGATCCCGTTGGGAACCGCGTCCAGCACCTGGCCGGCGTCGGTGCCCGCCAGACGACTGTCGAGGACGCCGACGATCTCGTACCGCTCGGAGAACCGCACCAGACCGTTCGCGGTCTTGCCGTCCTGTTCCCCGAACTGTCCCTCGCAGTAGACGAAGGCGGTGGAACCGGACGCGGGTACGGGCAGGGACGTGGACATGACGAACTCCTCGGAGATTCCCAGAGGAGGCGACACGGTGCGGGCGAGGACGGATCGTCCGGGCGGCCACGGGGGTCTTCCCTGATCGTCGGCGAGCTGCCGACACACCCCCACCGTACGCCGTCGCACCAACGTGGCGGACCACGACGACGTCGGCGGACCTCGATCGTGACTCGTGCCCTGTGTCACACTGGACTGATGAGTGATCCGGTCCAGCCTCCGAAGAAGGTGGTGCGCCGCGTCGTCCGCAAGACCGTCGTCCGACCGGGCCCCGGAACCCCCGTCCCACCCGCCGGGACCCCCCGTCGCGCCGGCCCCGGCGCACCCACCGCCCTGGCCGATCGGCCCGCCGCCCCGACGAAGCGGCCGCCCAGGCCCGCCCTGCGCGACCGGCTCGCCGACGGCACCGACCGGGTGCGCGACCCCGCCGGCCGGGTGGCCGAGGCGGTCCGAGGCGGGTGGTACTGGGTCGTCGACTCCGCCGCGATCGCCGGCGAACGCATCCTGCAGGCCCGACTGCCCGTCTGGCCGGAATCACGGGCCGCCGCCGTGTCCGGCCTGGTCGCCGGACTGATCGCCGTCGCCGTGGGCGGCGGGGTCCTCGAGTTCTTCTCCAGCACGCGCGGGGTGTCGACCGGCGGCGCCTGGGGCGTGCTGGCGTTCCTGGCCATCGCCGTCCTGTGCATCGGCACGGCCGAGGCGCTGCTGCGAGGTTTCGCGCACCCGTCGGCGCGGCTCGTCGCCTTCCTCGGGACGTCCGTGGCGATCGTGGTCGTGCTGATGTTCTTCATCGACGTGGGCAACCACCCGTGGGCCGCGGTCATCATCCCGGTGGTCGCGACCCTCACCCACCTCGGAGCGAGCGTCCTCGTGGAGATGGCCGAGCAGCAGCCCGACGACGAGCTCTGACCGGTGGAGGAGATCCTCTGGCGGCCCGACGGCCGCCCGAGCCGGTTGGCCGAGTTCGCCCGCTCGGTCGGCATCGACCCCGACGACTACGCCGCCCTGTGGCAGTGGTCCGTCGACGACCTCGACGCGTTCTGGTCGGCCGTGTGGAGATGGGCGGACCTGCCGGCCGACGGCGATCCCGCCCCGGCTCTCGCCGTCGACGCGATGCCCGGCGCGGTCTGGTTCCCCGGCGTCCGGCTGAACTACGCCGAGGCCGCCCTCCGGCTGCCGGGGCGCGCGGACGACGACGTCGTGGTGGTCGCCCGCTCGCAGACCCGGCCCGACCAGGAGCTCACCGCCGCTCAGCTGCGTGACCAGGTCGCCCGCGCTCGCGCCGGTCTCGTGGCCGCCGGCGTGCGCCGGGGTGACCGGGTCGCGGCGTACGCGCCGAACGTCCCGGAGACGCTGGTCCTGCTGCTCGCCGCCGCCAGCCTGGGCGCGATCTTCTCGTCCTGCGCGCCCGAGTTCGGTGCCCAGAGCGTCGTCGACCGGTGGACCCAGACCGAGCCGGTCCTCCTCCTGGCGGTCGACGGGTACCGCTACGGGACGAAGCCGGTCGACCGCCGCGCCGAGGTGGAGCAGATCGTGGCGGCCCTGCCGAGCGTGCGCACGGTGGTCTGGCTGCCCCACCTCGACCCCTCGTCGCCCCCGCCCGCGGGTGCCGGCACCTGGGCCGACCTGCTGGCCGAATCCGGTCCGCTGGAGTTCGACCGGGTGCCCTTCGACCATCCGCTCTACGTGCTCTACTCCTCCGGCACCACCGGACTGCCCAAGCCGATCGTGCACGGCCACGGCGGCATCGCCCTGGAACACTCCAAGGCCCTGGGGCTGCACCTGGACCTCGGCCCGGACGACCGGTTCTTCTGGTTCAGCACGACGGGCTGGATGATGTGGAACTTCCTGGTGTCCGGCCTGCTCGTGGGGTCCACCGTGGTGCTGTTCGACGGTGACCCCGGCTGGCCCGACCTCGGCACCACGTGGACCCTCGCCGACGAGCTCGGCGTCACCTACCTCGGCACCAGCGCTCCCTTCCTGCTCGCGTGCCGCAAGGCCGGGATCGTCCCCCGCGAGACCGCCGACCTTTCGGCCGTCCGCGGTCTCGGGTCCACCGGTGCGCCGCTGCCGGCCGAGGGGTTCCGGTGGGTCTACGAGGCGGTCGGCGACGTCCACCTCGGGTCGATGTCCGGCGGCACCGACGTGTGCACCGGCTTTGTCGGCGCGGCGCCCACGGTGCCGGTCGTCACCGGCGAGATCTCGTGCCGGCAGCTCGGGTGCGCCGTCCACGCCTTCGAGGACGGCGAACCGGTCACCGGGCGCCTGGGGGAGCTGGTCATCACGCGGCCCATGCCGTCGATGCCTGTCGGGTTCTGGGGCGACGACGGGACCCGCTACCGCGCCGCGTACTTCGAGGACATTCCCGGAGTGTGGCGTCACGGCGACTGGATCTCGATCACCGAGCGCGGCACCTGCACCATCACCGGGCGCAGTGACGCCACCCTCAACCGCGGCGGCGTCCGGCTCGGCACGGCGGAGTTCTACGCCGTGGTCGAGGCCCTGCCGCAGGTCGAGGACTCGCTGGTCGTCCACCTGGAGGACGCGGAGGGCGGCAGCGGCCGGCTGCTGCTGTTCGTGCGGCTCGCCGGCGGAGCCAGCCTCGACGACGACCTCCGTGCGTCGGTGGCTCGCGAGCTGAGGACCCGCCTCTCGCCCCGCCACGTGCCCGACGAGGTGCACGCCGTCGCGACCCTGCCCCGTACGCTGTCGGGCAAGAAGCTCGAGGTGCCGGTCAAGAAGATCCTCCAGGGCGTCCCGCCCGAGGTCGCCGCGTCGGCCGGTGCACTCGCCGACCCGCAGGCTCTCGACGTCTTCGCCCCGTTCGCCCCGCCCCCGACCTGACCCTGAGGACCTCGACGCCCGTGACCCGCCTCCTGCTCCCCCTCCTGGCCGCGACCACCCTGTGGCTCGCGTCCTGTTCCGGTTCCGACGAGCCCGCGCCCGGTCCGGTCGAGACCACGCCCGCCGTCGCCCCCACCACGGTGGCCCCCGGCGCCTGCATCGCATCGCCCGAGCCGGTCAGCCTGCTCGGTGACGTCGCGATCTCCGAGAGCACGGTGGTCGACTGCGACGAGCCGCACGTGTACGAGGTGCTGGTCGTGCAGGACGTCCCGCCCTCGTACTTCGCCGATCCGACCGGCGCGACCGAGCTGGACCGCATCGGCTTGCAGGCCGCCGCCGACGGTTCACCCCAGTCGGCGATCCAGATCCAGTTCGCTGCCTTCGCCCGCACCACCTGCGCCGTGGGTCTGCAGCGGGCCGTCGGCCTGGCGGACCTCGAGCTGGCGGGCGAGGACGGCGGCCGGCTCGCCGTGGCACCGGTGACCGACACGTCCGCCGCGGTGGCCGTGCTGCCCAGCGAGGGCTGGGCCGACCAGCCCGTGCTCGTGTGCGTGAACCGGTTCTCCGAGCCGTCCGCCGATCCCGTGCAGGCGCCCGCCTCCCCCGTCACCGGCCTGACCACGCCGTCGCTGCTGTCGCCGGAGGTCCCGGCGGCCGAGCGCGAGTGCTTCGCTTTCGACTCCTCCGGTCTGGTGGTGGACACGACGTGCGAGCAGCCCCACTTCGGGGAGTTCACCGTGCGCCTGGACGCGACCTTCCTGCTCGACGACGAGCAGCTCGCGAACGCCTCGGTCGACGCGTCCGCCCCGTTCGACGACGAGGTGCAGGAGCAGATCGACCAGGCCTGCGACGACGTCCTCGGTCGGGTGATCGGCGAGGACTACGACGAGGACCTGCTCGCCGGCCACGGCCTGCGCGGTGCTGCCGGCTGGGGCCAGGGCGGCACGGTCAACAGCGTCACCTGCTACGTCTCCGCGGCCGACGACGCCGACTTCGACCTGCCGGCGGGCTCCGTGATCGGGATCGGCGACACCGAGATCGAACTCAGCCCGGTGGCGTGACCGCCGTCAGACGAGCAGCTCGGCGATCTGCACCGTGTTCAGCGCCGCGCCCTTGCGCAGGTTGTCGCCACTGACGAACAGCACCAGACCGCGGTCGCCGTCGAGCGACCGGTCCTGACGGATCCGGCCCACGAGACTCGGGTCGGCCCCGGCGGCCTGCAGCGGCGTCGGCACGTCGACCAGGCGCACGCCCGGGGCGGCGGCGAGCAGCTCGGTGGCCCGGGCCACCGTGAGGTCCCGGGCGAACTCGGCGTTGATCGACAGCGAGTGCCCGGTGAACACCGGCACCCGCACGCACGTGCCGGCGACGCGCAGGTCGGGCAGGCCGAGGATCTTGCGGCTCTCGTGCCGGAGCTTCTGCTCCTCGTCGGTCTCGAACGATCCGTCGTCGACGATCGACCCGGCCATCGGCAGCACGTTGAACGCGATCGGCGCGACGTACTTCTGCGGCGCGGGGAAGGACAGCGCCTGGCCGTCGTAGGCCAGCGCGTCGGCCTTCTCGACCACCGCGAGCGCCTGGTCGTGCAGCTCGCGCACACCGGCGACGCCGGAGCCCGAGACCGCCTGGTAGCTGCTGACGACGAGCCGGACCAGCCCGGCCTCGTCGTGGAGCGGCTTGAGGACCGGCATGGCGGCCATCGTGGTGCAGTTCGGGTTGGCGATGATGCCTCGTCCGCCCGGACCGTCACCCGCCGGGATGTCGCCGGGGTTGACCTCGCTGACGACCAACGGGACCGAGGGGTCCTTGCGGAACGCCGAGGAGTTGTCGACCACGGTGACGCCGGCCGCGGCGAACCGGGGGGCCTGCACGCGCGACAGGGTGGCGCCGGCGGAGAACAGGGCGATGTCGAGCCCGGTCGGGTCGGCGGTCTCGGCGTCCTCGATGACGATCTCGCCGTCGCCCCACGGCAGGGTGCGGCCGGCCGAGCGTGCCGACGCGAAGAACCGCACCTGGGAGGCCGGGAAGTTGCGCTCGGCCAGGATGCTGCGCATCGCGACGCCGACCTGACCGGTGGCGCCGACGATGCCGATCCGTGCGGTGGTCATCGGCCGGTCCCCCCGTAGACGACGGCCTGGACCTCGTCGGTGCCGAGGTCGAAGGCCGCGTGGGCGGCGTTGACGGCGGCGTCGACCTGCGCCTCGCTGACGACCACCGAGATGCGGATCTCCGAGGTCGAGATCATCTCGATGTTGACGCCGGCGTCGGCCAGCGCCTGGAAGAACCGGGCGGTGATGCCGGGCTCGGACCGCATGCCGGCGCCGACGATCGAGACCTTGCCGACGCTGTCGTCGTACTGCAGGCGCTCGAAGCCGACCGAGTCCTGCAACCGGGCGAGGGCCGACATGGCGGTCTGGCCGTCGCTGCGGGGCAGGGTGAACGAGATGTCGGTGAGCGAGGTGGTCGCCGCCGACACGTTCTGCACGATCATGTCGATGTTGATCTGCGCGTCGGCGAGCGCTCGGAAGATGCCGGCCGCCTCACCGACCTTGTCGGGGACGCCGACCACGGTGATCTTGGACTCGCTGCGGTCGTGGGCGACCCCGGAGATGATGGCTTGTTCCATGGTGGCGACCTCGTCGGCGTGGACGACCCAGGTGCCCTCCTTGGCGGAGAACGAGGATCGGACGTGGATGGGAATGGCGTTGCGGCGGGCGTACTCGACGCACCGCAGGTGCAGGATCTTGGCCCCGTTGGCCGCCATCTCGAGGGTCTCCTCGTAGGAGATCCGCGGGATCTGGCGGGCGTTGGGCACGATCCGGGGGTCGGCGGTGAAGATGCCGTCGACGTCGGTGTAGATCTCGCACACGTCGGCCCCGAGCGCCGCGGCGAGCGCGACCGCCGTGGTGTCGGACCCGCCGCGCCCGAGCGTGGTGATGTCCTTGGTCGTCTGCGAGACGCCCTGGAAGCCCGCCACGATCGCGATGGCGCCCTCGGCCAGCGCCGCCTCGATGCGACCCGGGGTGACGTCGATGATCTTGGCTCGTCCGTGCTCGGCGTCGGTGATCACCCCGGCCTGCGAGCCGGTGAACGAACGCGCCTCGTGCCCGAGGCTGCCGATGGCCATGGCGAGCACGGCCATCGAGATCCGCTCCCCCGCCGTGAGCAGCATGTCGAGCTCACGGGCCGGCGGCAGCGGCGACACCTGGTTGGCCAGGTCGATCAGGTCGTCGGTGGTGTCGCCCATGGCGGACACCACGACGACCACGTCGTGACCGGACTTGCGGGTCGCGACGATGCGCTGGGCGACCCTCTTGACGCTGGTGGCGTCGGACACCGAGGAGCCGCCGTACTTCTGGACGACGATTCCCACGGGGCTTCCTCGGCTCGTACGGACAACAGGCGCCCGATCCGGACGCCCTGCGTCAGTCTACCGATACTCCGGATTGTGGTGGAACTCGTGCACGCCGGAGTCCCACACGGTGCGCTGGTTGCCGAAGGCAGGAATCCCTCCGGCGGCGCGGAACATCCCCGCCAGGTGCAGCAGGTTGTAGGTCATGAAGGTCGTGTTGCGGTTGGTGAAGTCGTTCTCGGGGCCGCCGGAGCCCTCGTCGAGGTACGACGGTCCGGGGCCGGCCTCGCCGATCCAGCCCGCATCGGCCTGCGGCGGGATCGTGAAGCCGACGTGCTGGAGGCTGTAGAGCACGTTCATGGCGCAGTGCTTGACGCCGTCCTCGTTGCCGGTGATCAGGCACCCGGCGACCTTGCCGTAGAAGGCGTACTGGCCGGCGCCGTTGAGGATGCCCGACGCGGAGTACAGCCGCTCGATGACCTGCTTCATGACGCTGCTGTTGTCGCCCAGCCAGATCGGTCCGGCCAGCACCAGGATGTCGGCGGCCATGATCTGCTCGAGGATGCCCGGCCACGCGTCGGTCTCCCAGCCGTGCTCGGTCATGTCGGGGTACACGCCGGTGGCGATGTCGTGGTCGATCGCCCGCAGGCGCGTCACCTCGACCCCGTGGGCGGTCAGGATCTCGGCACTCTTGTCGACCAGCCCGTCGGTGTGGCTGGGTTCGGGCGACTTCTTCAGCGTCGCGTTGACGAACACGGCCTTGAGGCCGCTGGCATCCGGTGACTGGGTCATGGGCCCAGTCTGGGCTGGCGAGGGGTGCGGGGCAACGGCTGACCGGCGCCGTCACGAGTCCGTCAGCCGGGTGCGGCGGCCTGCGGGATCGAGGTGCGTCCCTCGAAGGCCCGGCCGAGGGTCAGCTCGTCGGCGTACTCCAGGTCGCCGCCGACCGGGAGGCCGCTCGCGAGCTTGCTGACCGCGACGCCCAGGGTCGACAGCATGCGGATCAGGTAGGTGGCGGTCGCCTCGCCCTCGAGGTTCGGGTCGGTCGCGATGATGACCTCGGTGACGACGCCGTCCTGCAGCCGGCCGAGCAGCTCCTTGATGCGCAGCTGGTCGGGTCCGATGCCCGCGATGGGGCTGATGGCACCGCCCAGCACGTGGTAGCGGCCGCGGAACTCGCGGGTGCGCTCGATGGCCACGACGTCCTTGGACTCCTCGACCACGCACAGCACGGTGGCGTCGCGTCGCGGGTCGGCGCAGATGCGGCACTCGGGGTCGACCGTCACGTTGCCGCAGGTCGCACAGAAGTGCACCGTGGCCTTGACCTCGGTGAGCACCGACGCGAACCGCCGGACGTCCTCGGGGTCCGCGTCGAGCAGGTGGAAGGCGATCCGTTGGGCGCTCTTGGGACCGATCCCGGGCAGACGCCCGAGCTCGTCGATGAGGTCCTGGATCACGCTGTCGTACACGCCGCCAGCGTAGTCGCGCGGTGGACGGGCTGCGCGCCCCCGCGCCCGGCGTCCGGGCGGTAGGTCAGCAACCTTTCACCGCCAGCGGCGGTAGGTGAGCAACCGAACCACGGGTGCGGCGGTAGGTGAGCAACCGAACCGTCTCCCTATTCGGTTGCTGACCTACCTCCGCCACCCCCACCGCACCGGCCGACGGGAGTGGTTGCTCACCTACCGCCCCGGGGGGGGTCAGGGCAGGAGGGTCTGGCCGGAGAGGATGCGCACCAGCTGCTCGAGCCGGATGTCCTCGTGCTCGGGGTGTCCGTGGACGACAGACACGAGGGCCTCCCCGTCGAGCAGGTGCACAATGCTGAGCAGGAGGGTGTCGAGCTCGTCGGGCGGCAGCGCCCCGGCGACCGGCATGGTGCGGCCGATCTCCATGATCTCGCGGTGGTACCGCTCGGTGAGCGGGGCGAGCTTCTCGCGCAGGGCGGCGTCGGTGCGCGCGGCCACGAGCAGCTCGTACCAGGCCGCGTTGATCGGGGCCCGGCACGCCCGGCGGAGCAGCACCAGACCGTCGTGCAACGTCACCTCCGACAAGGCCTCGAGTCCCTCGCGGAACTGGTCGAACTGCCGGGACCGGACCTCGTCGGCTGCCGCGACGATGACGTCGAGCCGGGAGTCGAAGTGTCGGAACAGACCGCCCGTGGACACCCCCGCGTGCCGACAGATCTCGGCCGTCGTCGTGCGGGCGTACCCGACCTCGCCCAACAGGTGGACCGCCGCGTCGACCAGCGCGCCCATGGTGCTGGCGCGCCGTTGCGCCTGGGTGCGACGCGGCGGTGCTGCCGAGGGCGAGGTCGAGGTCATGCCCCCGAGGGTGCCATCACCGGTGTATCGGTTGGCGCCCCGGACAGTCGGCGGACCGCCGAGACGGTGCCGCGCGGCTCGTCGGCCCGCAAAAACCGGCCCGTGCCCAGCGTCGTGCCGTAGCCGGGGGCGAACTCCCCGCCCGACCAGACGACCTCGCCGGACACGATCGTGGCCGCGACCGCGGCGTCGTTGCGGTTGACCATGCGGCTCATGCCGCCGAACTCCGGCATCACAGCCTCGTGGTAGTCGTCGACGCTGCCGTCCAGACCGGCCGGGTCGATGACGGTGATGTCCGCGCGGTCGCCGACCCGGATCCGGCCCGCGTCGAGACCGTAGAAGTCCCCGAGCTCGCCCGTGAGCTTGTACACCGCCTTCTCGACGGTCATGAACGGCTTCGGCTTGGCCTGGGCGGCGTGCACCCGGTTCATCAGCCGCACCCCGAAGTTGTAGAACGCCATGTTGCGCAGGTGCGCACCCGCGTCGGAGAACCCGATGGTGATCCCGTGCCGGTTGATGAGCGAGTCCTGGACCTCGGGCCGCGTGTTGGCGATGTTGGTCTTCCACCGCAGGTCGGTGCCGTGCTCGACCACGAGGTCGAGGTAGCAGTCGACGGGGTGGACGTCACGGTCGCGCGCGACGTCGCCGATCATGCGGCCCACCAGGGAGGCGTCGGGGCACTCGGTGATCTCGGCGTCGTCGAAGTCGCGGTGCCAGACCCGCGGGCTGAACCGCTTGTCGAAGTCGGCCCGGAACCAGCGCCGGTACGCCTCGTCGGAGAGCAGGTCGTTGCGACCCATCTCCTCCCGCAGGTGCAGCGCCTCACGGCCCGAGCCGAACTCCTCGAAGACCACGAGGTCGATGCCGTCGGCCCACACCCGGAACGTCGTGGGTAGGTGCTGCCAGGTGAACCGGCCGCGGCCGAGCTGGTTGGCGATGCGCGCCAGGGGGCCGAAGATGCGCTGCACCCACGGCTCGGCCTTGGTGTCGGCGGCCGCCAGCAGCGAGACCCGCAGCGACTTGCGGAACAGGCCCATCGAGGTGGTGAGGTAGAAGGCGATGTCGTACTTCTTGTTGAGGTTCGGCACACCCTGCAGCACCCGGTCGCGGCGTCGCAGCACGCGACTGAGCCGGCGGAACTCCTTCCAGCTGGAGTACGTCGACGGCAGCGAGCGGGACCGGTACCGGTCCCCGTCGAGCTTGTCCCACGGGTTGGTCATCGTGGAGATGCCGAGGAACCCGGCGTCGAGGGCCTCCTCGAGACGGCGCTCGATCTCGACCATCTCGGCGCGGCTGGCGCGGTGGCTCGGGTCGGTGGAGCGGCCGAGGCCCATCACGCTGGCGCGGACGTCGGAGTGGCCGAGGAACGATGCCACGTGCGGACCCAGCGGCAGCTGCTCGAGGGCATCGACCCATCCCTGCGGCGTGCTCCAGGTCTTGGCCTCCTCCAGGGCGGTGAGGACGTGGGCCCGCGGCAGGGCCTCGACCCGACTGAACAGGTCGGCCGCGTCGAGCGGGGTGGAGTACACGGTGGAGAGCGAGCAGTTGCCGACCAGCACGGTGGTGACGCCGTGCCGCACCGACTCGTTCAGGCCCGGGGCGACCTGCACCTCGGCGTCGTAGTGGGTGTGGGTGTCGACGAACCCGGGCATGACCCACCGGCCGGTGGCGTCGACGACGCGGGTGGTGGGCCCGGCCTCCAGGCGTGCCTCGACCGCGACGACACGACCGTCGCGGACCCCGAGGTCGGCGACGCGACCCGGCGCGCCCGTCCCGTCGTAGTAGGTGCCTCCGCGCACCAGAAGATCGAAATCGCTCATGTGACTCTCCTCACGTCTCGGCCGAGAGTAACATAGAGAGCGCTCGCTCGCTATGTTGTGCGGGAGAGGAACGTGGCCAGCATCTCGTGGCCGTGCCGGGTCAGGATCGACTCCGGGTGCATCTGCACCCCCTCGACCGGGTGCACCCGGTGCCGCAGGCCCATGACGACCCCTCCGGCCGTGCGTGCGGTGACCTCCAGCTCCGGCGGCACGCTGTCCGGATCGACGACGAGCGAGTGGTAGCGGGCCGCGACGAACGGGGACGGCAGGCCGGCGAAGACCCCCCGACCCTCGTGGTGCACCAGCGATGGTTTGCCGTGCACCACCCGGTCGGCCCGGACGACCTGGGCTCCGTGCACGGCAGCGACGACCTGGTGTCCGAGGCACACCCCGAGCGTCGGGGTCGTGGGGCCGAGCCGCCGGACCACGTCGGCGCTGATGCCGGCGTCGGCCGGTCCGCCGGGGCCGGGAGAGATCACGACGTGGGTGAGCTGCCCCGCCGCGCGGCGGGCGATCAGGTCGCCCACGTCGACCGCGTCGTTGCGCACCACGGTGGTGCCGGCGCCCAGCTCGCCCACGTACTGCACGAGGTTGTGCACGAACGAGTCGTAGTTGTCGATGAACAGCACCTGCGGCGGTGAGCCGGCCGTCCGCGGCGGCCGACCGCTCACCTCGGCCGCGACCCGTCCCGACCCGAGTCCGCGGTCACCGACCCGGCCGGCGAGGTGCGCGGTGAGCGGCCCCGGCGCCCACCGGCCGACCCCGTCGACCGAGGAGATGGGCACCACCCCGCGCAGCGCGTTGGCGACGAACACCTCGCTGGCCGCTGCGAGGTCGGCCGTGGTGAGGCGGTGCTGGTGCACCGGGATCGCCGAGGCCTGCAACGACTCCACGACCCGGGCCCGCATGGTGCCGGGCAGGATCCGCCCGTCGAGCGCCGGCGTGTGCACCCCGTCGTCGAGCACGCAGAAGACCGAGGCGCGGGCCGTCTCGAGCACGCTGCCGTCGTCGTCGATCAGCAGCAGGTCGCGCCCCGGCTCGACCGGTCCGAACGCGTCGCGGTCGCGCCACTTGTGCTGCCCCCACCCTCCGCCGACGATGCGGGGCCGCAGCGACCAGGTGGACGGCTCGGCGACCAGCGGGGCGACGGTCAGGCTGACCGCCACGTCACCCTGCCCGGGGACGGCGTCGATGCGCAGCCGGTGCCGACCCTGAAGTCCTGCGACCTTGCGTCGCACCGCCGCCTCGAGCCCGGGCCGCACGGTCCGCCCGTGCAGGGTGCGCACGCTGGCGTCGAGCCGGGCCAGATGGGCCTGGAGGTCGACGGCGCGGTCGTCGACCACCAGCAACGTCTCGAAGACGCCCGCACCGCGGTGGCGTGGTGGCGGGTCCGGTGGGTGGTCGGCAGGGGCCGGCGGGTCGACACCGAAGTCGGCCAGGCTGCCACCGATGGCCTCGACGAGCGGACGGGCCTTCACCAGACACTCGGCGAGCTCGGCCTCCGGGGTGGAGTCGGCCACGATCCCGCCGCCGACCCCGAGCCAGACGCGGTGACCGTCGCCGTCGGCAGCGAACTCGAAGGTGCGGATGGCCACGTTGAGCTCGAGTCCTGCCGCCGCGCTGACGTGGCCGATCGCACCGGTGTAGGCCTCGCGACCGGTGCTCTCGAGCTCGGCGACGATCGTCTGCGCGCTGACCTTCGGTGCCCCGGTGACCGACCCCGGCGGGAACGTGGCGCGCAACAGGGCCTCGTCGTCGACCCCCGGCACGAGGCGACCGACGACGTCGGACACCAGGTGCCACACCGCATGCCGTTCGGCCCGCGCGATCGCCGGGACCCGCACGGACCCCGGGACGCAGACCCGACCCAGGTCGTTGCGCATCAGGTCGACGATCATGACGTTCTCGGCCCGGTCCTTCGTCGACGCGACCAGCTCGGCCGGGTCGGTGTCAAGATGGGCCGTGCCCTTGATGGGCGACGTCAGCACCTCGTGCCCGGTCCTGCGCAGGAACAGCTCGGGCGAGAAGCTCGCGACCGCACCGCCGGGCCAGGCGACGTAGGCGGCGTAGGCGGGGGCCAGCCGGTCGACGCCGGCGCAGAACACGTCGAGCGGGTCACCCGTGAGCCGCGCGTCGAGCCGCAGGCACAGGTTGGCCTGGAAGATGTCCCCCGCGACGATCCGTTCGACCGTCGCCGCGACCGCCCGGCGGTGCGCGTCGGGCCCCGGGACCATCGCGAACTCCCCCACCGTGGTGGGGGCGCGGGTGGGCGTCTGCAGTGCCGGCAGCAGGTCGTCGACCCACCGTCGCAGCTCGTCCGGCGGACACAGACCCTCCGCCCACCAGACCCCGTCGGTGAGCCGCAGGACCCGGTCGTAGAAGCCCACGACCGCGTCGGGCTGGGGTACGGGCCGGGGCGGGGCGTCCGGCAACCGTTCGAGGTGGTGCCCCAACCGGTAGCCCCACCAGCCGATCCACCCCCCGCCGAAGGCCCCGGGCGAGGCCGGGCCCGGCAGGCTCACCTCGAACGCGTGTGCCGGGTCGAGCTCGGCCACCGGGTCCATCGCCACGAGCGCCTCGCCGTGGTGCCAGGCGCCCACCAGCGCGACCAGCCGCCGGCGTCCGCGCAGCGCGCGGAGGACGTCGGTGGCGTCCTGGCGCAGCTCGAGCCGCAGCCGGACCGGTTCAGCGGGAGCCGGGGTCGTTCTCGTCAATGACCTGGGCTCCGAGCTCACGGGACAGCAGCTGCTCGATGTCGGCGTCGGACTCCTGCAGCACCGGATCGCCCGGGTCGGCGGCGTCGTCGGTCTCCTCGCGGGTGGGTGCCGGACGGGTCATCGCCTCGCGGACCGAGTCCGGGGCCCGGCCCGTGGTGCGCGGCGCGGCCGGCTCGGCCGGAGCAGCCGGCGCGGAGGGTCGGATCTGGTCGCCCGCCGACGGGTCGACGATGGTCTCGATGCGCCAGGAGACGCCCAGCACCTCGTGAAGGGCCTTCTGGACGTACTCGTGCGACCGGCTGTTGGTGAACGACTCGCGGGCCCCGGCATTGACGAGCGCGATGGTGAGGACGTCACCGTCCAGCGCCGAGACGTGGGCGTTCTGACTGAGCAGGATCCACGCGAACCGGCGCAGACCCTGGACGACGGCGAGGACCTCGGGCCACAGGCGTCGGACGTCGGCCACGGTGAGGGACCCGGGCGCGGCGGCGGGGTCAGGGGTGGGGTCGGGCTCGGGGGTGGTTTCGGGCTCGGGGGTGGTTTCGGGCTCGGGGGTGGTTTCGGGCTCGGGGGTGGTTTCGGGCTCGGGGGTGGTTTCGGGCTCGGGGGTGGTTTCGGGCTCGGGGGTGGTTTCGAGGCCGCTCGTTCCTCGCGGCGCCTCAACCACCGGGGGCTCGGGCTCCGCCTCAACCACCGGGGGGTCGGGCTCGGGGGTGGGCTCGGGGGCGGGTGTGGTTTCGAGGCCGCTCGTTCCTCGCGGCACCTCAACCACCGGGGGGGCGGGCTGCGCCTCGACCGCCGGGGGGGCGGGCTGGGGTGCGGGGGCGGCGGGAGCCCCGCCGGCATCGAGGCGGCGTTCGATGCGGTCGAGCCGGGCGGCGTGGCCCTCACTCGTGTGGTCGGCACCGGGCACGAGGATGCGGGCGCACAACAGCTCCAGCAGCAGGCGCGGGGCCGTCGCCCCACGGAACTCCGTGAGGGCGGCGTCGATGTGGTCGGCGATCCGCACGAGCTCCGCGGGCCCGAACCCGGCAGCCTGCGCCTGCAGCCGCTCGGTGCGGTCGGCCGGCAGGTCGAGCAGCCCGACCTCGACGGCGGTCGGCACGGCCCGCAGCACCACGAGGTCTCGTAGCCGCTGGAGGAGATCCTCGGTGAACCGGCGCGGGTCCTGCCCGGACTCGATGACCTTGTCGACCACGCCGAACACCGTGCGCGCGTCGGTGGCGGCGAACGCGTCGACGATCTCGTCGAGCAACGAGTCCGGGGTGTACCCCAGCAGCTGGACGGCGAGGTCGTACGTGACCCCCTGCGGCCCCGCACCGCCGAGCAGCTGGTCGAGGACGCTGAGCGTGTCGCGCACCGAGCCGCCGCCCGCGCGCACCACCAGCGGCAGCGCGGCGGTGTCGAGGGTGACCTGCTCGGCGCTGCACAGCTGCAGCAGGTAGTCCCCGAGGGTCTTGGGCGGCACGAGCCGGAAGGGGTAGTGGTGGGTGCGCGACCGGATGGTGCCGATGACCTTGTCGGGCTCGGTGGTGGCGAAGATGAACTTGAGGTGCGGCGGCGGCTCCTCGACCAGTTTCAGCAGCGCGTTGAAGCCCTGCGGGGAGACCATGTGGGCCTCGTCGATGATGTAGACCTTGTACCGGCTGCTGACCGGGGCGAAGAACGCCCGCTCGCGCAGGTCGCGGGCGTCGTCGACACCACCGTGGCTGGCCGCGTCGATCTCGATGACGTCGACGCTGCCGGGTCCGCCGCGGGCGAGGTCGCGACAGCTCTGGCACTCGCCGCACGGGTCGGACACCGGAGCCTGCTCGCAGTTGAGGGCGCGGGCCAGGATGCGGGCGCTGGTGGTCTTGCCGCAGCCGCGCGGGCCGCTGAACAGGTAGGCGTGGTTGACCCGGTTGGCGGCGAGCGCGTGTCGCAGGGGGTCGGTGACGTGCTCCTGCCCGATGACCTCGGCGAAGGTCTCCGGCCGGTAGCGGCGGTACAGCGCGAGGGGGGCGTCCACCCCGGCAGCCTAGCGACCGGGACGGACAGGGCCCACCGCCCTGGTCCGGCCCCCGGCAGGGTCCACACTGGCGGGGTGAGCCTGGACCTGCCGACCCTGGACCGTGCCCGTGCCGTCGTGGCCCGGCACTTCGGACCCACTCCCCAGCACGAGTGGCCGCTGCTGGGCCGCGCCCTCGGCGCGACGGCGTGGGTCAAGCACGAGAACCAGACCCCCACCGGCGCGTTCAAGGTGCGCGGCGGCCTCGTCTACGTCGAGCGGTTGCGGCGGGAGCGACCCCGGGTCCGCGGCATCGTCTCGGCGACCCGTGGCAACCACGGACAGTCGCTCGCGTGGGCCGGCCGCCAGGCGGGCCTCGAGGTGGTCATCGTCGTGCCCCACGGCAACAGCCCCGACAAGAACGCCGCGATGGAGGCGTTCGGGGCCGAGCTGGTGGTGCACGGGCACGACTTCCAGGAGGCGGCCGAGCACTCCGCCGAGCTCGCGGCCGAGCGCGGACTCGAGGCCGTGCCCCCCTTCCATCCCGACCTCGTCGCCGGTGTCGCGACCTACGCCGCCGAGTTCCTCGTCGCGGCGCCCTTCGACACCGTCTACGTGCCGGTCGGGATGGGCTCGGGCATCAGCGGCCTGATCGCCGTGCGCGACCTGCTGGGCCTGCCGACCGAGATCGTCGGCGTCGTGAGCGAGGCGGCGCCGGCCACGGCGCGGTCCTTCGCCGCCGGCACCGTCACGCCGGCCGATGCGTCGACCTTCGTCGACGGGGTCGCGTGCCGCCGGCCCGACCCCACCGCCCTGGCCGTCATGGTGGCCGGAGCCGCGCGCATCGTCACCGTGTCCGAGGACCTCGCGGCCGACGCCATGCGCCTGGTCCTCGGCACCGTGCACCAGCTGCCCGAACCGGCGGGGTCGCTCGCCTTCGCCGGCGCGCTCGCCGAGACCGACCACATCGGCGGGTCGACCGTCGGCATGGTGCTGAGCGGCGGCAACTGCGACGCCGATCTCCTGCAGACGGTGCTGGCCGGCAGGACTCCGGCCGCCTGACCCGCGTCAGGCCACGGGGTACGGGGTCAGCAGCTGGTCGGTCGGGGCGCGGTCGTCGGTGAGGACCCGTGCGTCGCCGACCCAGGCCTGCAGGTCGGCCCCGGACACCAGCCGCCAGGGCACCTCCCGGTCGGCCAGCGCTGCCCGCATCGTCACGAGGTCGAGCGGCCGGTCGGAACCGACCACGACCATGTTGCCGCCGCCGCCGAACTCGAACACCTCGGGATCCGCGGCGATCGCCACGTGGTCGAACACCGCACCGATGGTCGCCACCTCGGCCCGCGCGAAGCCGAGCTCGCCGTAGTCGATCAGGTTGGCGACGTACGCGCCGTCGGGGTCGAGGACCCGGCGGACCTCGGCGATCGCCTCGACCGTCGTGAGGTGCCACGGCGGTGCGACGCCGCCGAACGCATCACCCACCACGAGCGCCCGGCTGTCGTCCGCGAGACGGCCGAGCCCCAGCCGCCCGTCCTCGACCCGCACCTGCAGGTCGGGTCCGGTGGCGAGGCCGAGCTGCTCGCGATCGATCCGCACGACGCCGGGATCGATCTCGGAGACCACGCTGCGCGAGCCCGGCCGGGTCGCGTCGAGCCAGCGCGGGACGGTGAGTCCGCCGCCCCCGAGGTGGTAGGCCTCGATCGGGTCGTCGGTGGGGTGCAACGTGTCGACGACGGCCGCCACGGCCCGCACGTACTCGAACTCCAGGTGGGTCGGATCCGCCAGGTCGACGTAGGAGTGGCGCAGCCCGTCGAGGACCAGGGTGCGACCGCTCTCCCGGTCGGGATCGACCTCGACCGAGGCGCAGTGGTAGGTGGTCTCGACGTCGCAGGCGTCGGGCGCCACCACGGCGGCCAGTCCCCCGACGAGGACGAGCGCCGCGGGCCCCAGTCCGAACCGCCAGCCCCGCACGGCCACCTCGACCACGGCCGCAGCGACCACCAGCAGACCCCCCAGACCCAGCAGGATCCCGGTGACCGGGACGCGGGAGATCAGGACGAAGCCGGTCAGGATGGTCCCGACGATCGCACCGGCGGTGCCGATGCCGGACAGCCGCCCCACGACCGAACCGGTGCGGGCCAGGTCGGTGAGGCGCAGCTTGGTGACCATCGGGGTGACCGCCGACAGCAACGACGCGGGCACGAGGATGGCGGCGGTCGCGACCATCAGCAGCAGCAGGTCGTCCCCGGAGGCGCCCGCCGACCGCAGCGCCACCGGGGTCACGGCGACGCCGACGCCGGAGACGGCGAGCAACGGTCCCAGGGCCCGCCGCGGGTCGACGCGGTCGGCGGCACGGCCGCCGCCCCACGAGCCGAGGGCGATCGCGGTGAGGGCGATCCCGATGACCAGCGTGCTGGTCTCCAGCGTCAGGCCCAGGTAGGGGGCCAGCAGCCGCAGGGCCACCAGCTCGACCACGAGCACGGCGGCCGACGACCCGAACACCAGCGCGACGGCCGCCCGGTCTCCCAGGCCGGCTGCGGGCAGCCCGGATGCGTCGGTCTCGTCGGTCACCACCCGATGATGACCGATCGACGGCGCCGATGCCGCTCAGACATCGGCGCAGGCCGCCGCGACGGTCGACGCGCCGGCCGTGTCGCCCTCGATCGAGACCGGGGTGACCGACGCGTTGTTGTCCTCGTCGGTCTCACGGACGAGGTCGAGCGGGTCCGCCGTCATCACCAGGCAGTAGGTGCCGTCGGCGAGGTCGGCGGGCAGCGGCATCACTTGGCCGTTGAGGTCGAAGTCGTACAGGTCGCCCCACCCGGGCGAGATGCCCTGCAGCGCGTCCCGCGAGCAGGCGCCGTAGGTGAGCCCGACGGTCAGCGGCTGGCCCGGCACCAGGTCGGTGTCGCGCAGGCAGAAGCTGACCTTGTCCTGCTCGATGACCGGCTCACCGTCGTCGGTGAACAGCTCGTAGCGGGCGCTGCCCTCGATGTGCCAGTGGTCGTGGTCGGCGTGGAACAGGCTGCACACTCCGCCGAAGCGTTCGGTCCGCACGTCGACGTCACGGGAGTACTCCCCGTCCTCGTCGACGTCGACCCGGACGTCCTGGCCGAACGAGCGCTCGCCGGCGGGGCAGGTGACCGCACCGTCGGGCACCAGCTCCAGCGGTCCCACCCCCACGTTCGCGAGGGTGGTGCCGAAGCGCAGCAGCCGCACCCCGGACGAGGTGTCCATCTGCACCGAGCTGGCCGGCAAGGTCGTCAGGTCCGGGAGCAGCAGACCGTCGTCGACCGGGGACCCCGATGCGGAGGCGGCGGACGGGGCGGACCCGGAGCCACCGGACGCGCCGCAGGCGGTCAGCAGCACGGCCACGGCGGCGACGGCGCATCGTCGGACGGGGGTCGAGATCGGCATGAGGGCTCCCGGGTCGCGATTCCCTTCGACCCTACGGGCGCCTGCCCAGCGTCGCGCGACGAGCGATCGAGCCGCTCAGGCCGTCGACGTCAGGGTGCCGGCGAGCCAGGCGTCGACGGCCGCGAACGCCGCCGCCCGCGGCTCGGGCAGCGAGAGGAAGACGTCGTGCCGGGCGTCCGGGATGGGCAGCGACGTGACCGCGTTGCCCAAGCAACCCGCCCAGCGGCCGATCTGCTGCACGTCGAGCACCGCGTCGGCGGTGTCGACCTCCTCGCGGTGCGACCGGGCGAAGTGCGTCTTGTCCGACCGCAGCACCAGGGACGGCACGCCCACGTCGAGCCCGCGGTGCAGCTGTGCGTGACCGTGCCGGATCGCCGTCATCCACCCGTAGGTGACCGGGAACCCGGTGACCGGCTTGAAGTCGAGGTCGAACGTCCACTCGCCGGCGTGACCGGCGTGCAGGCTGGTGCCGTAGGCGTCGGTCGGCGGGAGCTTGACGACGTCCTTGGGCCGGACCTTGGAGAACGCGCGGATCAGCTGGGTGCCGACGCTGCGCAGGAACGGGCCGCCCTGCAGGTCGAACCACGGGCTGTTGAGGATCAGCCCGTGGATGTCCAGCGCCGGGGTGCCGCCGGGCCGACGGTTGAGCCGGTCCAGCCACAGCGGCAGCACGAGTCCTCCGGTGGAGTGGCTGGCCAGGACGATCGGGGCTCCGGGGACCTCGTCACGGACGGTGAGGAGCGCGCGGTCGAGCTCGACGTCGTACATCGCGAGGTCGGACACGTAGTGCGGGGTCTGACCGGGGCGGCGGGACCGACCGCACTTGCGCAGGTCGAGGGCGTAGAACGCGTAACCTCGCTCGGCGAAGAAGTCGGCGACGTGGGTCTGGAAGAAGTAGTCGCTGAACCCGTGGACGTACAGCACCGCGCCGGTGACCTTGGCGCGCTTCGGACGCGTGCGGCGCACCAGCACCGCCTCGATCGGCCCCTCGCCGTCGGGATCCGTGCCGAGCGGGATCTCGGTGCGTTCGTAGCCACGACCCAGCAGGTCAGGGGTCCAGGCGGGCATGCGGTCTCCTCGGTCGGGATCGTCCGGCACGCATCCTACCGACGGGGGCGGGGCGGCCGGTCCGGGTTTGGCGCGCCGACCGGCGACCAGACACCATGGGCAGGTGAACGACGTCCGTGAGATCCGCAAGACCCTCGACCTCGCCCTGCGCGTGGGCGAGATGCTGTTGTCCAACGGCGCCGGCGCGGCCGACGTGACGGCGACGGCGTCGTCGATCGCGCACCACTACGGCCTCCGGCACGCCGTCATCGACGTGACCTTCACGACGCTCACGATCACCTACCAGCAGAGCTTCGACGACACGGCGTACTCGCTGACCCGCCACGTGACGCAGCGTGAGACCGACTTCGACGACCTGACCCGGGTGGACCACCTGGTCGGGGACGTCCTCGACGACCGCGTCGACCTCGACGAGGCCCGCAGCCAGATGATGCGGATCTCCTCGACCGGGCACTCCACCCCACGGTGGGCGATCACGGTCAGCTCGGGCGTCACCGGCGCCGGCATCGCTCTGCTCCTCGGAGGGGACTGGCTCGTGATGGTGATCGCCGCCGTCGCCGCCATGGGCATCGAGGTCCTGCAGCGCCGGCTCGCGCGGCTGCGGCTGCCGTTCTTCTACGCGCAGGTGGCGGGCGGCCTCTTCGCGTCGTCCTTGGCCGTGGGGGTCGCGGCGACCGACGTGCCGGTCAATCCGTCGCTGGTCATCTCGACCAGCATCGTGACGCTGCTCGCCGGTCTGGGCTTCATCGGCGCCATCCAGGACGCCCTGACCGGCTTCCCGCTCACTGCGGGCGCCCGGATCCTGGAGGTCATGCTGTCGACGACCGGCATCATCGTCGGGGTCAGCGGCGGCCTCACCGTCGGCGAGCTGCTGGGCGTCGACATCGCCGTCAACCCCGGCGCGGCCGCCCTGTCCGAGATCCCGCTCATGGTGGCGGGTGCTGCCGTGGCGGCGAGCGCGTTCGCCTTCTCGGCCTACTCCCCCCGGCGGGCGCTGCTGCCGATCGCGGTGGTGGGGGGCGCCGCCGCGGCGATCTTCCTGGTGCTGCTGGAGAGCGGCCTGGGTCGCGCCCAGCCCGCGGCCATCGCGGCGATCTTCATCGGCCTGGTCAGCTACACGCTGGCCGGGCGTCTGCGGGTGCCGCCGTTGGTGATCGTGGTGGCGACGATCGTGCCGCTGCTCCCGGGCCTGTCCATCTACCGCGCGCTGTCGCTGCTCGCGGCGGAGGACTTCACCGGCATCATCGCGATGATCACCGCAGTGGCAGTGGCGTTGTCGTTGGCGGCCGGCGCGATCCTCGGCGAGTACATCGCCCAGCCGCTGCGGGCCGAGGCCCGCAAGCTCGCTCCTCGCCTGTCCGGCCCGCGGCTGGTCGGACCGCTGCGGGCCCGCACCAAGCGCTGAGGCCTGAACGGGGCCGGGAATGCAAGGACCCCTCGCGCACCCGACAGAGGTCACTGACCCTTGCTGCCTTCCGGCCCTGGGGGAGTTGGGTGATGTGTCGCCGCGCGAGGGGCTGCCGCCAGCGTAGCGGGCGTCCCGGTGCGACCCAAGCCCGGCACGGCCGCTAGGCTCGTCCGCGGAGGATTCGCATAGTGGCCTAGTGCGCTCGCTTGGAAAGCGGGTTGAGTGAAAGCTCTCAGGGGTTCGAATCCCCTATCCTCCGCCAGACGTGGCAACGCCTCCAGCGCTCTTTGCTGGGGGCGTTGGTGCGTCCTACGGGCACAGTGGATTCGGGGAGGAGCGGCGAGGAACGAGCCGCGACGGAGTCCCCTATCCTCCGCTGCAACGCAAGGAGCCAGCACTGCTGGGCCGATCGGCCCGGTGTGCTGGTTTCTTCGCGTCCCGGCCCATGAGGGGGCGAAGCCTCCCCCACGTGCCATGGCCCTCCCGCTCCCGCTGGGGGTGACGTTTCGGCCCCTGATTCGACGATTTCGGGGCCGAAACGTCACTGCCAGCGGGTCTTCGCGGGAGCCGGCATGGTCGGGAATCGGGGACGAGACGTGAGGGTCCTGTGCAGATCCCGTCGGCGTCGGTGGTCCCGTCGGCACGGGCACGAACTACCGTCGGAGCGTCCCCGTGCCGTCGAGAGGCCCGCCATGTCCCTGCGTGACCCGGCACCCGTGCGCTCGCCGCGCGCGGCGCTGCTCGTGGCGGCCCTGGGCACCGTGCTGTCGCTGATCGCCTTCACGATGACGCTGGCCACGATCGGTCCGACCGGGTCCGACCTCGGTGCAGGGGTGTCCGGCCGGACCTGGATCCTCAGCTCGATGAGCATCGGTCTCGGTGCCGCCCTCCTGACCGCCGGCACCATCGCCGACGACGTGGGCCGTCGCCGCGCGTTCGTGGTCGGGCTCGCCGTGCTCGTCGCCGGGTCGCTCGCATGCGTGGTCACGTCGTCGGTCGTGGTGTTCGTCGCGGCACGGATCGTGCAGGGTGTCGGGTCCGCCGCCGTCATCGCCTCGAGCCTCGGGATCATCGCGCACGCGTTCCCTGCCGGTCCCGCACGGGCACGCGCCAGCGGCGTGTGGGGCGCCAGCGTCGGCACCGGCATCGCGATCGGACCGGTCCTCGCCGCTTCGCTCGACCAGGTGGTGAGCTGGCGGGCGGCCTACGCCGTGCTCGCCGTGGCCTCGGTCGCCGTGGGCGTCCTCGCCCTGGCACTCGTCGACGAGTCCCGGATGCTCGAACCCCGCGGGCTCGACCTGGGAGGTGCCGCGCTGCTCGCCCTGGCGGTGAGCAGCTTCCTGGCAGCCCTGGTCGAAGGACGGTCGGGATGGGACCGACCGGTGGTCGTCGGCCTCGCCCTGGCGAGCGCCGCGCTCCTCGCCGGCTTCGCCGTGGTCGAGCACCGCAGCACCAGTCCCATGATCGAGCTGTCCCTGCTCACGCATCCCCCCTTTCTCGCGGCGACGGTGGCCGCAGGCGTGACGGGTGGCGGCATCATCGCCCTGATGTCGTACCTGCTCGGCTTCCTGGAGGCCGCGCTCGGCATCACCCCGCTCGAGGCGGCACTCCTCCTGCTCGCGTGGTCGGTCACCAGCGTGGTCACCGCACTGCTCGCCCGCCGCATCCCCCCGAGGTTCCCCGGTCGGGTCCAGCTCGCCATCGGTCTGCTCGTCGTCGCCTGCGGACAGCTCACGCTCACCGGCGTGCGGGCCGACTCGACCTGGCTGCACTTCCTGCCCGGCCTCCTGGTGGCCGGAGTGGCATCGGGAGTCGTGAATGCGGCACTGGGCCGCGAGGCCGTGGCGAGCGTGCCCCCGGGCCGCGGCGGGATGGGCAGCGGCGCCAACAACACCGCGCGCTACGTGGGATCGGCCGTGGGGGTCACGGTCGTGGCCGTCGTGGCGGCACGACCGGGACCGGGATCACCCGTCGACGACCTGATCAGCGGCTGGAACGTCGCCGTCGTGGTCACCGCCGCGGTGTCGCTGGTGGGGGCCGCGGTGGTGCTGGCGTGCCGGCCCCGTCGCGCCTGAGGTGCCGCTCCTGTGGTTTCGAGGCTCGCAGGCTCGCACCTCAACCACCGAGGGCTCGGGCCAGGGATGGGGCGCCCAGGCTCGCACCTCAACCACCGGGGGGCCGGCTCGGGGGCGGGTCGGTGGTTGAGGTGCGACGAGCTCTGCGAGGAGCCTCGAAACCACCACACTTCCAGCAAGAATTCCCGCCCGACCTCTGGTCATCGAACGCGTGTTCGAGTACAATGGATGCATGGACTCGGGGACCATCGTCGACACGCTTCGCACCGTTGCCGGTGCGTTGAGCGGAGGCGACGACCGCGAGGTGCTGGTCGCGATCCAGACCGCGCAGGACGCGCTGGACGCAGCCAAGGTCCACCACCTGGCCGCCCTGCAGCGCTCGGCGGGTCACGAGCTGGACGGCGCATCGGCCATGACGACCTGGACGCGCCGGCACCTGCGGTTGCCGGCGCTGACCACCCGGCAGCTCCTGGCCGCCGAGGCCACCCTGCGGGAGCTGCCCGCGGTCGCTGCTGCCGCCGAGGCGGGACGGATCCGGGTCGAGCACGTCGCGGTGTTCACCTACGGCATCCGCCACATCGGCCGCCAGATCATCGTCGAGGCCGAGCCGTGGCTGCTCGACGTCGCCCTCGCCTGTGAGCCGGTCGAGCTCCGCAGGGTCATGCGGCAGCTGCGCGAGGCCGTGTTCCCCGACCAGCTCGACCAGGCATGGGCCGACGGCATGGACAAGGAGGACCTCACCGTCAGCCCGGTCCCGATGGGCTGGCACGTCAACGGATTCCTCTCCACCGTCACCGGCGCCAAGCTGAAGGCCGTCCTCGACTCCATTGCCGCCCCCACCGACGCCGAGGACACCCGCACCGGACCCGAACGACGCGTCGACGCCCTCGACACCCTGCTGTCCACGGTCCTCGACGCAGGACTCCCGTCGGACAAGGGCATCCGACCCCACCTGTCGGTGATCGTGGGTGCGGACACTCTCGCCGGCGCCGGCAGTCCCGCGAGACTGGCTGGCTTCGACTCCATCGGTCCCCAACTCCTGTCCTACCTGGGCTGCGTTTCCGACGTCACCGGCATCCTCGCTTCCGGCGACGGCGAACTCCCCCAGGCGCGGATCCTGAACGTGGGCCGCACCCAGAGGCTCGCGACACTCAAGCAACGCCGGGCGATCATCGCCCGCCAGGACGGCGTCTGCGCCGCACCCGGGTGCACGAACACGCATCTCGAGATCCATCACAGCACCTGGTGGGAACACGGCGGCCGTACCGATCTCGACGAGATGATCGGACTCTGCGTCCGATGCCATCACCTCGTCCACCGCGAGCTCCTGCGGGTCACGCCCGACGGGCGGGGCCAGTTCGACTTCACCACCCGGGACCACCGACCTGCACGCCGCGCGTATCGCCAACGTCTTGCCGCACACCGTGAGACCACCCGCATCCGTCGCACCCTCGCCGGCATCCAGGCCCGCCGAGCCACCCACGACGCGCCACTGCGCGTCTGAACCGGCTGCTCGCGGCCTAGGCTGCACCCCGTGGCACTGTTCCGTGAGCTCGACTTCCGGCCGACCCCGATGGGCGACCTGGTGCTGCGTGAACGCTTCGACGTGACCGCCCAGCAGGACATCATCGAGATCAAGCTGGGCGACGAGTTCCTGATGTCGAGCCTGTTCACCGTCTCCGAGACGGCTCTCGGCCATCTCGCCATGGCCGACACCCGCGGCGAGCGGATCGACGTCGTCGTGGGCGGGCTCGGCCTCGGGTACACCGCCCTGGCCGTGCTGGAGGATCCGCGGGTGGCCGAGCTGGTCGTGGTCGACGCCCTCCCCGAGGTCATCGAGTGGCACGAGCGGCACCTGATCCCCGCCGGCATCATCCTGACCGCCGACGATCGCTGCCGACTGGTGCACGCGGACTTCTTCGCCGGCCTCCGCGACGGCGGCGAGCTGGACCCCGACCGGCCCGGGCGCCGGTGGGACGCGATCGTCGTCGACATCGACCACACCCCCGGCCACCACCTGCACCCCAGCCACGCCGACCTCTACGACACCGCGGGCCTGGGCCGGGTCGCCGCCCGCCTGCACCCCGGTGGCGTGTTCGCCCTGTGGTCCAACGACCCGCCCGACGACAGCTTCACCGCCGTCCTCGCCGCAGCCTTCCACGAGGCACGGGCCGAGCTGATCACCTTCCACAACCCGCTCCAGGGTCGCGACGCGACCGCCTCGGTCTACCTCGCCCGCACGCCCTCGTGAGGCCTGATCCCACAGCGTGACGAACGCCACAGGCCTTTCGGCGTGTGCCGAAGTCCATCCCGCGTCATCACCTCGCGGGATGCTTGCGCAGGTCAGAGGCCATGCGCTGGCGCGCCAGTGGTTTCCGCCACATGATGAGGGGACGGTCGACATGACGGCGGTCACGACACCGCCGCCTTGTGCAGCAGGCGATCGGATGTAACAGTCGGTTACACGACGGACACCGGAGGCATCGTGACAGCACCACTCATCGAGCGGTCGGCGGCACTGCGGAGGCTTCGAGCCCTCGGCAAGGCGATGACCACACCCCTGTCGCCCGACGACTACCTCGCCCTGATCAACCCCCTGTGGTCGCAGCGCGAGCTGCGCGGACGGGTGGAGAAGGTCGTGGCCGAGACCGAACGCGCCGCCACGCTGGTCATCCGGCCGGGCTGGGGCTGGACGTTCGACCACGCCCCCGGCCAGTACATCGGCATCGGCGTCGAGATCGACGGCAAGTTCCACTGGCGTTCGTACTCGCTGTCGTCGCCTCCGTTGGTCGAGGGCAAGACCGTGAGCATCACCGTCAAGGCGATGCCGGAGGGCTTCCTGTCCGACCACCTCGTCAACGGCCTCGAGCCGGGGACGATCGTGCGGCTCGCCGCCCCCCAGGGTGACTTCACCGTCCCCGACCCGCCGCCGGAAAAGATGCTGTTCGTCGTCGGCGGCAGCGGCATCACGCCCGTCATGTCGATCCTGCGCACCCTCGACCGGCGCGACCAGATGCCCGACGCGACGCTCGTGTACTCCGCCACCAGCGAGGAGGACATGATGTTCCTCTACGAGCTGCGGGTGCTCGCGCTGCGCTACCCGGGCTTCACGTTCCACGAGCGCTTCACCGACACCGACGGCATGTTCACCGCCGACCAGCTCGACGAGGCCGTGCCCGACTGGCGCGAACGCACCACCTGGGCCTGCGGGCCCGGCCCGATGCTGGACGCGTTCACCGAGCACTACGCCGAGCAGGGTCTGGAGAAGCAGATCCACGTCGAGCGCTTCACCCTCAACGTGGCCAGCGGCGGCGACGCCGGCGGCACCGCGACCTTCGGCGTGGGTGGTCCCACCGTCGAGGTCGACGGTGCCACCACGCTGCTGGAGGCCGGCGAGCGGGCCGGCGTCAACATGCTCTACGGCTGCCGCATGGGCATCTGTCACACCTGCGACGTTCCCCTCGCCTCGGGGCGGGTACGTGACCTCCGCAGCGGCGACGAGCACGGCGAGCCCGGCGAGTACATCCAGACCTGCATCTCGGTCGCCGTCGGCGACTGCACGCTGTCCGTCTGACCACCGAACCCTTCCGACCACCCGTACCAAGGAGCACCCCATGGCCTTCGCCGATGTCCGCGAGTACACCCACCTGACCGACGACGAGGTCGAGGCGATCGGTCGCGAGCTCGACGAGATCCGCGCCGAGGTCGAGGCCTCGCGCGGCCAGCCCGACCGCGACTACATCCTGCGGGTCATCACCCTGCAGCGCCGGCTGGCCGCAGCCGGTCGCATCACCCTGTTCGCCAGCTTCTTCCCCCCGGCCTGGCTGCTGGGCACCGCGCTGCTCGGCTCGGCCAAGATCCTGGAGAACATGGAGCTGGGCCACAACGCCATGCACGGCCAGTGGGACTGGATGAACGACCCCGAGATCCACTCCAGCAACTGGGAGTGGGACACCACGCAGCCCGCCGAGCAGTGGAAGCACTCGCACAACTACATCCACCACCAGTTCACGAACGTGCTCGGCCACGACAACGACATCGGCTACGGCATCCTGCGGATGAGCCGCGACCAGAAGTGGACGCCGTACAACCTGGGTCAGCCGGTCTACAACGCCTTGCTGGCGCTGTTCTTCGAGTGGGGCGTGGCCCTGCACGACCTCGACATCGAGGCGATCCGCAAGCGCGAGAAGGACCCCAAGCTGCTCAAGAAGCAGCTCAAGCAGATCGGCAACAAGGTCGGCAAGCAGTCGCTCAAGGACTACGTGATCTACCCCGCGTTGACCGGTCCGTTCTTCCTGCAGACGCTCACGGCCAACTTCACGGCCAACATCATCCGCAACCTGTGGACCTACGGGATCATCTTCTGCGGCCACTTCCCCGACGGTGCGGTGCACTTCACCGAGGAGGAGCTGGAGGACGAGACCCGCGCCGAGTGGTACCTGCGGCAGATGCTCGGATCGGCCAACTTCGAGGGCGGCAAGCTCCTGCACATCATGAGCGGCCAGCTGGGCTACCAGATCGAGCACCACCTGTTCCCCGACCTGCCCAGCAACCGCTACGCGCAGATCTCGGTCAAGGTGAAGGACATCTGCAAGCGCTACGACATCCCCTACACCACCGGCCCGCTGTACAAGCAGTACGGACAGACCTTCCGCACGATCATGAAGCTGTCGCTGCCGAACAAGCGCACCACGGAGAACGAGGCACCCACCTCGCCGCGGGCGAAGCGTCGCCTGCGTGACGACGAGCGGCCCACGCGTCGCTCCGAGCTCGGCAAGTGGTCGGGCGCCGCCTCGACGGCGTGACCGCGATGACCCAGGTGCTCGCGGGGCGACCGATGGCCGGCGGCCTGCCGGTGCCGTTCGCCTGCGAGGACGACGGCGGGGCGCTCGACCACTCCCGGGTGGTCAAGCGCCGCGCCATCCGCTGCGCCCTGAGCCGGGTCTGCGGCATCTGCGGCGATCCGCTGACCCGACCGGTCACGTTCATCGGGGCCGAGGAGGAGCACGACCTCGGCCTGTACGTCTTTCCCCCGACGCACCTGTCGTGCGCCGAGGAGGCACTGGCGCTGTTCGTCCCGATCGGTGGGCGGCACCTCGGTCAGTCCGAACCGCCGCTGACGTGGGTGCTGCAGACGACCGGCGGGTTCGACCTGGTCCGACCGTCGCGCCGCGGCGGGATCGTGCAGTTCCGGCCGAACTCGGTCATCGACACCCGCCGCATCGACTGAACCGCCCGGCGCCGGTCAGGCGACGGCGTCGAGCGCCTCGAACTGCTCGTCGGTGAGCTCGATCGACGCGGCACCGAGGTTGTCCTCCAGGTGCGCGACGCTCGACGTCCCGGGGATGGGCAGCACCACGGGTGAGCGCCGCAGCAGCCAGGCCAGGGCCAGCTGCGACGGCGTCGCCCCGTGCTCGCGGGCGAGGTCGGCCAGCGGTCCGCCGTCCTCGACCAGTCCGCCGGTCGCGAGCGGGAACCACGGGATGAAACCGATGCCGTTCTCGGTGCAGTGGTCGAGCAGCGGTTCGGCGTCGCGTGCCGTGAGGTTGAAGAGGTTCTGCACCGACACGATCTCGGCGGTGCGCTCCGCCTCCAGCAGCTGGTCGATCCCGACCTCGCTGAGGCCGATGTGGCGGACCTTGCCGGCATCCTGCAGATCCTTGAAGGCGCCCACCTGCTCGGCGATCGGGACCTCACCGTCGATCCGGTGCAGCTGGATGAGGTCGATGCGGTCGACGCCGAGCCGGCGCAGGCTCAGCTCGACCTGCTGCTTGAGGTAGGCCGGCCGCCCGACCGGCACCCACTCGCCCGGCCCGGTGCGCGTCAGGCCGGCCTTGGTCGCAATCACGACGTCGTCGCGGTACGGGTGCAGGGCCTCGCGGATGATCTCCTCGGACACGTTCGGGCCGTAGGAGTCGGCGGTGTCGATGAAGGTCACGCCCAGCTCGACGGCCCGCCGCAGCACGGCCACCGCGGCCGCGCGGTCACGCGGCTCGCCCCAGACCCCGTCGCCGGTGATCTGCATCGCGCCGTAGCCGAGCCGGGTGACCGGCAGGTCACCGCCCAGCAGGAACGTGCCCGATCCGGAGGCGTGGGGTGCGGCGGGGGTGGCGGTCATACGAGCTCCTCGGGTCGGCGGGGTACGTCGGGGTCAACACCGCTCGCCCGACGCTATTCCGCCCGGGACGGCACGATGGACTCATGAGCGATGCCGACGTGCTGCGCGTGGCCGTGCTGGCCGACACCCACGCACCCCGCTTCTGGAAGGGGTGCCCGCCGGCGGTCGCGGAGCACCTGGACGCGGTCGACCTGATCCTGCACGCCGGCGACGTGTGCACCCCGGACGTGCTGGACGAGCTGCGCGAGTTCGCGCCGGTCCACGTGGTCCAGGGCAACAACGACGGTCCGGACGTGGCCGCCTGGGGTGCACCGGAGACGCTCGAGGTCGAACTGGCCGGCGTGCCGGTCGCGATGATCCACGACAGTGGTGCCGCCGCGGGCCGCACCGGCAGGATGCGCCGGCGCTTCCCCGGTGCGCGTCTCGTGGTGTTCGGCCACTCCCACATCCCGTGGGACACCGAGGCCGACGGTCAGCGACTGTTCAACCCCGGTTCGCCCACCGACAAGCGCCGGCAACCCCACCGGACACTGGGCCGGCTCGAGGTCACCGACGGCCGGATCCGCCGGCTCGACGTGGTCGAGCTCGACTGAGGGCCGGCTGTCAGGCGGCGTCGCCCGAGGAGCGCAGCGCCGGGGGACCCAGCACCGACTGCTTGACCAGGTCGTAGGCCTCGGCCACACCGACCAGGGCCCGCTCGGACGCCTCGACCCAGTCGTGCCCGTCGGCCAGGTGGCGCTGCAACAGGGCCAGGTAGAGCGAGGGTCGATCGGGGCGTGCCATGGGTCGAGGTTACGCCGAAACCGGACCGACATCAGGCGTTGCCCCCGGCGAGTGGCGGGTGGGTGGCGGTTTCACCGACGCCGGCGGCCGAAGATCGCCTTGACGATCTCGCGGGCGGCGGTCCGACCGGCCTCGGTGGCGATCCGCTCGACCCCGGAGGTCGACGACCGCGACCGACGCCGCCGCCCTCCACCACCCTTCGCGATGCGGTCGGCCTCGGCGGCGATACGGTCGGCCTCCTCGACCTCCCACTGCCGGGCGGTCTCCTCGGCCGTCAGGTCCGGCGCCGGTCCGGCCGGCGCGGGCGGAGCCGGCGGCGCGGCCGGTGCAGCCTCGTAGCGGGCC
>NZ_CM001024.1:2424461-2444241 GCF_000160775.2 Aeromicrobium marinum DSM 15272
GGGCGAGGCCGCGACCGCGGCCGCCACGTGCTCGGGCGGTGCCGGTTCCATCGAGCCCTGCGGGGCTCGCAGCCGGGTCCAGGCGACCGGCGTCGGGGCACCCTTCTCGCTCATGACGGTCACCACCGCCTCGCCGGTGGCGAGCTGGGTCAGGACCTCGGCGAGGTCGTAGGTCGAGTGCGGGTAGGTCGACACCGTGGCCCGCAGCGCCTTCGCGTCGTCGGGGGTGTGGGCCCGGAGCTGGTGCTGCACCCGGGACCCGAGCTGGGCCAGCACGTCCGCGGGGACGTCCTTGGGCGTCTGGGTGACGAACACGATGCCCACACCCTTCGACCGGATCAGGCGGACGGTCTGGGCCACGGTCTCGAGGAAGTCCTTCGACGCGTCGCGGAACAACAGGTGGGCCTCGTCGAAGAAGAACACGAGCTTGGGCCGGTCGAGGTCGCCGACCTCGGGCAGGTCGCTGAACAGCTGCGTCAGCAGGTGCATGAGAAAGGTCGAGAACAGGGCCGGCTGGTCATGGACCGACGGCAGCTCCAGCAACGAGACGATGCCGCGACCCTGCTCGTCGACCCGCAGGAAGTCCTCCGTGCGGATCTGCGGGGTGCCGAAGAAGACGTCGGCTCCCCCGTCGGCGAACCCGATCAGCTCGCGCAGGATCACGCCGGCGGTCGCCTTGGACAGCCCGCCGAGATCGGTCAGGTCGGCCTTGCCCTCCGCGCTCACGAGGTGCTGCACCGCGGCTCGCAGGTCGGCGAGGGTGACGAGCGGCCGGCCGGCCTTGCGGGCCCAGTGGAAGACCAGCGAGAGCGACGACTCCTGGGTCGTGTTGAGGTCCAGCACCCTGGCCAGCAGGACCGGCCCGAACGACTCCACGGTGGCCCGGACGGGCACACCCGTGCCGCGACCGCCGAGGGTGAAGAACTCCGTGGGGGTGCCGGCCGGCTCCCAGTCCTGCCCGATGCCGGCGCAGCGCTCGAGCAGCTTCGGGCTCGACTCCCCCGGGACCGACAGGCCCGACAGGTCGCCCTTGATGTCGGCGGCGAACACCGCCACGCCGGCGGCGCTGAGCTGCTCGGCCATCAGCTGCAGCGTGCGGGTCTTGCCCGTTCCCGTGGCGCCGGCGACCAGGCCGTGCCGGTTCAGCATGCCGACGGGGATGCGCACGGGCGCGGCAGGTTCGGGTTCGCCGTCGACGACGAGCACCCCCAGCTCCAACGCCGGCCCGTCGAAGGCGTAGCCGGCCTGCACGGTCTCGACGATCGAGGTCGGCTCGGGCACCGGCGCAGGCGCCGGCGCCGGCGCCGGCTCGGGCTCCCGGGCGGCGGTGGCGGCCTCCTGCGCAGCCGCGGCGAGCTCGTCGGCCCGCCTTCGCGCCTCGGCGGCCACCTGTTCGGCCTGCTCCGCGGCCTGTCGAGCAGCCTCCACCGGGTCGTCGGTCGGTCCGGACGTCACGCCACCGCTGCTCATGGCTGCAGGCTACCGATCCGCCGGGTCCGGGCTGTCTACACTGACCGGGTGATCTTCCGGCACGTGGGCGAGGGGCGGCCCTACCCCGAGCACGGACTCACCCCGGCGCAGTGGGCCGAGATCTCGCCCAGCCAGGTCCGCCTCGACGACCTCACCACCACCCGCACGCAGCTCGACCTCGCCCTGCTCCTGGACGCCGAGTCCACGTTCTACGGCGACCTGTTCGCCCACGTGGTGAGCTGGGAGGGCCAGTTCTACCTCGAGGACGGCCTGCACCGGGCCGTCCGGGCCGCCCTGCAGCAGCGCCACATGCTGCACGCCCGGGTCTTCACGATGGGACGCACCTCATGACCCGCCCGCACCCGTACCTCACCCTGCTCGCGGCCGTCCTGGTCATGGGAGCCGGGGTCCTGCTGGGCGTGCGGATGCTGACCTCCGCCGGCGAGGCCCAGGTCGCCGCGCCCACGTGCACCGACCGGGCGGTGGCCACCGGCGAGCCGCTCACCCCCAACCTGGTCCAGGTGAATGTCCTCAACGCCTCCGGCCGCGAGGGACAGGCCAACCGCGTCACCATCAACCTGCAGCGTCGCGGGTTCCTCGAGGGCGCCATCGCCAACAGCACCAGCGCGGTCGAGGTCCCCAACGTCACGATCCTCACCAGCGACCCGGAGGACCCGCGGGTCCAGCTCGTGGCCCAGCAGTTCGTCGGCGAGATCGCCTACGCCGAACCCGACATCCCCGTCGAGGACGGCGTCACGGTCATCATCGGAGACGGCTACCAGGACCTCAACCCCGAGGCTCCGACCGAGATCGTCTCGACCCGCGACCTGGCGATCTGCGTGCCGATCATCGACCTCTGACTCAGGCGCCCCATCCGGCGAGCCGGCCGTCGCGGGCCACCGCGCGGAGGCGACGCTCGACGGTGTCGCGCACGGCGCGGGGCGTGACGACGAGCAGCTCGTCGTGCACCACGATGCGGGCCGTCGGCAGCGGCACGAAGGTGTGGTCGCCCCGCACCACGAGCGCCACCGAGGCGCCCGCGGGCAGCCGGAGCTCACCCACCTCGACCCCGGCCAGGCGTGAGCCCGGGGCGACACCGATCTGGAGCAGGTCGGCCGAGAGCCGGTCGAGCGTCGAGGCCTCGACCTCCAGCTCCCGCACGTCGGTCAGGACCCGGCACCACCCGGCCAGCCAGTGCAACGGGGCAGCCTGCGCCAGCGTGTAGATGACCACGGCGACGAACACGATGTTGAACAGGTCGTCGGCGCCCTCGACCTCCGCGGCGAGCGGGATGGTCGCCAGGATGATCGGCACCGCGCCGCGCAGGCCGGCCCACCCGAGGAACAGCTGCTCGCGCCAGCCGATGCCGAACCACACGGCGCACACCGCCACCGACAGCGGACGGGCCACGAAGGTGAGGATGCCCCCGGCCGCGAGGCCGGTCCACAGGTGCACCCACGCGAACTCGTCGGGGCTGGCCAGCAGCCCGAGCATGACGAACAGGCCGATCTGCGCCAGCCAGCCGATGCCCTCGACGAACGATCGGGTGGCGGTGCGGTGCGGAAGCTCGGTGTTGCCGAGGACGACCGCGGCGAGGTAGACGGCGGCGAAGCCGCTGGCTCCGACGGCCGCCGCCGACCCGTACGCCAGGACGGCGAAGGCCAGCACCACCAAGGGGTACAGACCGGAGGCGGGCAGGGCGACCCGACGCAGCAACGTGCCGCCGAGCCACCCGATCGCGAGCCCCACCACGGCGCCGGCCACGAGCTGGAACACGATCAGGCCGATGAAGCTGCCGACCCCCCGCTCGGCGAAGTCGCCGGCGCTGATCGCGATCACCAGCACCACGATGGGGGCGTCGTTGAGACCCGACTCGGCCTCCAGCGTGCCGCTCACCCGGTGCCGCAGCGGCACGGTGCGGAGCACGGAGAACACGGCGGCCGCATCGGTGGGGGTCAGCACGGCGGCGAGCAGCACCGCGAGCTGCCACTCCAGGCCGAGCAGGTAGTGGGCCGCCGAGGCGACCACGAGCACGCTCACCACCGAGCCGAGCAGGGCCAGCAGGAGCCCCAGCCCGATCGCCGGGCGGACGTGCGACCAGTTGGTCGTGATGCCGCCCTCGGCCAGGATGAGGATGAGGGCCGCGAGGCCGAAGTTCAGGGCGAGGTCGGGGTCGTCGAACTCGATCCCCAGCCCCGAGCTGCCGAGCACCAGACCCAGCCCCAGGTACATGAGCAGCGAGGGGAGCCCGGCGAAGACCGACAGCCGGACGGCGAGGACCGCCAGGATCAGGACCGCGGATCCGACGAGCAGGAGGGTGTCGAGGTCTCGCACATCCACCTCGGCCCCCTCCTCATGTCGGTCCCCGCATCCTACCGGCCGCCCCGGGTGGCTCCCCCGTCGTTCTCGGCTGGCCCCGGACCTCCGGAGGCGCTTGCATGGAGCCATGCACCGTCGACAGCTCATCGCCGCAGCCGGGGCGCTCGCCCTCGCGGCGTGCGCGCCCGACCCCGACCGCAGGAGGCCCGACGACGTGGAAGAGCTGCGGTACGGATCCGATCGCTCGCAGTTCGCCGAGCTCAGCCGCACCGCGGCGGCGACCTCGCTCGGCGTCGTGGTCGTGATCCACGGCGGCTTCTGGCGAGACGGGTTCGACCTCTCGCTGGGACGACCGCTGGCCCGCTCGCTCGTCGAGGAGGGGTGGGACGTGCTGAACCTGGAGTACCGGCGCGTCGGTGGCGGCGGAGGCTTCCCGCAGACCTTCGACGACGTCGCCGACGGCATCGACCTGCTCGCGGAGACCGATCTCGCCACGGACCGGGTGATCACCCTCGGGCACTCCGCGGGGGGCCACCTGGCCGTGTGGGCCGCAGCGCTGGGCACGCTGCAGGACTCGCCGTGGGGGACGCCGCGGGTGCCGGTGACGGCGGCGGTCAGCCAGGCCGGCGTGCTGGACCTCGCCGGTGCGGCCGACGTGAACCTCGGTGGCGGAGCCGCCCAGGCCCTGATGGGCGGCCCGCCCGACGCCTCGTGGCGTCTCGCGGACCCGGCGCAGCAGGTACCGCTGCCCGTACCCGTGCGCTGCGTCCACGCGGCGGACGACCAGGTGGTGCCGATCGGGCAGTCCGCCGCGTACGTCGACCGGGCCAGGGCCGCCGGGGCCGATGCCGAGCTGGTCGAGGTGCCCGGCGACCACTTCAGCGTCATCGACACCGCCTCGGAGGCGTGGCGCTCCACCCTGACGGTGCTGCGCGACCTCTGACGTCAGGCGGACCGGCTGCGGAACGCCCGCCAGTAGCCGGTGGCCACGTCAGCCAGCATCGTCGCGACCGTCACGAGCACGACGACGTTCGACACGAGGTCGAGGTTCTCGCCCAGCCAGTCGAGCTCGCCGACGAAGGCCGGGTTGAACAGCTCCTCACGCGTGGTCAGCCACACCACGACCGCGGCGAAGGCGCCCGCGACGACGGCGTTGATGCCGGCGAACCCCATCGTCCAGCGACGGTTGCGGTAGACGGCGACCATGAGGGCAGACTCCGCGAGCAGGAGCACCACCACGAGCGGCAGCCACGACGACCACAGGTCGGGGTCGATCACGGCGATCCTCTCGTCACCACCGATCGGCGACAGGAACTGCTGCCACGCCAGGGCCCCGACCACGAGGAGCGGGAAGACCACAGCGGCCACGGCGTCCGTGAGGCTGACGTCGGAGTCGGCAGGGACCTCCGGCAGGTCGTCGACCGTCCATCCCGGCAGCCCGTCGGGTCCCCCGAAGCGGTCGAGCAGGGCGAAGCCGAGGGTGACCCAGAAGGCGATCTGGAACCCGACCTGGAAGAACGCGCCGAAGAAGGCGCTGATGACGTCGCCGGCGTCGGCCGAGGCGTCCGCCCCCGCGATGACGGCCACGACGACTCCCACCGTCGCCGGCACCCAGGCCAGCAACGTCAGCATCAGGCGCCACCACACGAGGTAGTAGGTCGGGCCGATCAGATGGAGCGTGCGGTCGGTGTAGGTGGCGGCCAGGCGGGCCGGGTCACCGAGCTCGGTCAGCACCGCCCGTTCGGCGGCGGCGCGCGACTGCCCCTGGTCGACGCGGTCGTCGACCATGTCGGCGATCGAGCCGCCGAGCTCGGCGGCGACGTCCGCCCGTCGGTCCTCCGGGACGGCCCGGGTGACGGCGTGCACGTAGCGGGTCGGGAGCGTCATGGTCGGACTCCTTCGGTGAGGGTGGCGAGGGATGTGCGGAGGGCGTCGAGATCGGCGAGCAGCGTGCTCAGCAGCGACTCGCCCTCCTGGGAGGTGCGGTAGAACTTGCGCGGCCGACTCTCGGCGGTGTCCCACTCGCTGGTGAGCAGGCCCTGGTCCTCCAGGCGACGGAGCAACGGGTAGAGCGTGTTGGCGTCGACCTGGAACCCGTGCTCGGCCAGGGTCTGCAGGAGCCCGTAGCCGTAGCCGGGGGTCTTCAGGGCCGTCAGGCTCGCGACGACGATCGTGCCGCGTCTGAGCTCCTGCAGGTGACCACGTACGAGGTCGTCCGGTTCCATGCCCTGCACATTACTGTGTGTCACACACTATGACAAGTCACCCACCATCACACCCGTGCGCGGGATCACCTCGCCGCCGCCCTGCAGCAGGCGTAGGGTGACGTCCGGCCCGATCACCGGGGAGGTGGAATGAATCGCTGGCTGACCCCGGTCCGGGTGGTCCCTGCGGCGTTCCTCGTCACGATCACCATCGGCACGGTGCTGCTGTCCCTGCCGATGTCGACCACCGGGCGGGGCCGCGGTGACCTCCTCGACGCCCTGTTCACCTCGGTGTCCGCCGTGTGCGTCACGGGACTCACCTCCGTGGACACCGCCACCTACTGGACGCCCACCGGTCAGGCGATCATCCTCGCGCTGATCCAGGTCGGCGGGTTCGGCATCATGACCCTGGCGTCGGTCCTGCTGCTCACGATCGGCCGCAACCTGGGGCTGCGCAACGGACTGATCGCCCAGACCGAGACCCACGCGGTCGACCTCGGCGACGTCCGGTCACTGGTGCGCCGCCTGGCCGTCATCGTGCTGGTCGTCGAGACCGTGATCATCGCGATCCTCGTCCCGCGGTTCCGCCTGGTGTACGACGACGACCTGCCGACCGCGGTCTGGCACGCGGTGTTCCACGGCATCTCGGCGTTCAACAACGCCGGGTTCGCCCTGTACTCCGACAACCTGGTCGGGTTCGTCGACGACCCGTGGATCATGCTGCCGCTGTGCCTCGCGGTGGTGATCGGCGGACTCGGGTTCCCCGTCGTCGGCGAGATCGTCCGACGTGGCCGGCGGCGGTGGAGCGTCCACACCCGCATCACCGTCTACGGGTCGCTGATGCTGCTGGTCGTCGGCGTCGTCGGGTTCGGCATCGCCGAGTGGAGCAACCCGGCCACGATCGGGGGGCTCGACACCGGCGGCAAGCTCATCGCCTCGGTCACCGGCGGCGTGATGCCCCGGACGGCCGGCTTCAACTCCATCGACTACAGCGCCGCGACCTCCGAGAGCCTCATGCTCACCAACATGCTGATGTTCATCGGCGGCGGCAGTGCCGGCACGGCGGGCGGCATCAAGGTCAGCACGTTCATCCTGCTGGGGGTCGTCATCTGGAGCGAGCTGCGGGGCGAGCAGAGCGTGGGCATCTACGGCCGCGCGATGCCCAGCTCGCTGCAGCGCCAGGCCCTGACCGTCGCTCTGCTGGCCGTCGGGGTCGTGATGGCGGGAACCATGGCGATGATGATCACGACCGACTACACCTTCGAACCGCTGTTGTTCGAGTCGGTGTCGGCCTTCGCCACCGTGGGCCTGTCGACCGGCATCACCTTCGACCTGCCGGCATCCGGGGAGATCGTGCTGATCCTGCTGATGTTCGTGGGCCGGGTCGGGGTCGTGACGGTGGGGGCCGCGTTGGCGCTGTCGCACCGCCACCGCCGCTACACCCTGCCGGAGGAGCACATCATCGTGGGCTGACCACCACCCCGGTGGACCGGGGTGGTGGTCGGTGCCGCGCGGCTCAGCGCAGCGGCGGGTCCCGAGGGTCGCGCCCGTCCAGCCGGTCGCGACGCTGGGTGCCGATGATGAGCGAGGCGACGAGGCCCACGGCACCCACGGCCATCATGATGTAGCCGGCCGCGACGAGGTCGACCGCCTCGATGTTGTCGCGCACGGCGAACGACAGGATCGCTCCGACCGCGATGAGGGCGAGGGAACTTCCGATGTACATGGTGCGCCTTCCGTTGGGGGGTGTCCCGGGACGGGTTCCCCTTTCGGACCGGCGCAAACCCCTGCGGTGCGGTCAGCGAGGGCCGGGGTCACGGGGGTCACGGCGCGACGTGCCGACGACCAGGGACACCACCAGCCCGAGCGCGCCCACCGCCATCAGGATGTAGCCGGTGGTGATCACGTCGATCGCCTCGAAGCTGTCCCGCACGGCGAACGACAGGATCGCGCCGACGGCGAGCAGGGCGAGGGAGCTTCCGATGTACATGGTGTGCCTTCCGGGAGGGATCACGACACTGTGTCCCGTCGGCTTCACCACCGCAAGCCCGGGCCGGTTGAGCGGACCCACGCTCAGGGTGCTCTACTGACCGCGACGACGGACGGTACGACCGAGAGGACCCCCATGCCCCACCTGACACAGGACGGTCCGGTCTGGACCCTGGACCTCGGGGACGACGAGAACCGCTTCAGCCCCGACTGGATCGACCGGACCGAGGAGATCCTCGCGGAGGTCGCCGCGTCGACCGAACCGGCCGCACTGGTGACCACGGGCTCCGGCAAGTTCTTCTCCAACGGCCTGGACCTGGACTGGCTCGGCGCCCACCCCACCGAGATGGGCTCGTACGTGCAGAAGGTGCACGGCCTGTTCGCGACCGTGCTGAGCCTGCCGGTGCCGACCGTGGCAGCGGTCAACGGTCACGCCTTCGGTGCCGGCGCCATGCTCGCGATGGCCCACGACTGGCGGGTCATGCGGGACGACCGCGGGTTCCTGTGCTTCCCCGAGGTCGACATCCTCATCCCCTTCACCCCGGGGATGGCGGCGTTGATCCAGGCGAAGGTGACGCCGCGCACCGCCGTCGACGCCATGACGACCGGCCGCCGCTACGGCGGACCGGACGCGCTCGCCGCCGGCCTGGTCGACGCGACCGCCAGCCTGGACGACCTGCCCGGTGCCGCCGCCGACCTGGTCCGCGACCTCGCCGGCAAGGACCGTCCGACCCTGAAGGCGATCAAGGACGAGATGTTCGCCGGACCGCTGGCCGCCCTGCGCCAGCCGCAGGCCTGACGGGCCGGTTCACGACCACGCCCGCACGTAGTCGATCCTCAGCGTCGCGTCCTCGAACGTGGCGCCGGCCGCGAGGGCATTGGGCCCGGACCCCAGCATCTGGGTCAGGTTGATGTTGTAGGGGCGGTCGAACGGAGCACTGCCCAGCAGCGGCGCCAGCGGGCTGATGAGGTGGTCGACGCAGGTCTGGCCGTCGATCTTCACCGTGATCCGCGCCGGCGTCCACTCCACGGCGTAGAGGTGGAAGCTCGACGGGTCGTAGACGTAGCACTCGTTGTTGGTCCGGGTCGCCCACGACAGCAGCGAGTTGTAGTGGATCGCCGGGATGATCCGGTCGGGGTACTGGGAGTAGAACTCCGCGATGTCGATCTCTCCCGACCCGGGCCAGGTGCCGTAGTAGGTGGGGTCGTCGGGCACCATCCACAGGGCCGACTGCAGGCCCGGGCCGGCGGTCTGCGGCATCGCGGCACGGATCTCGAACCGTCCGAAGGTCTGCGAGAACGTCCCGAGGCTCGTGACGGCCGCCGAGGTGACGTTCGTGGTGATCGGGCCGTCCCGGTGCTCGCAGGTGACCGGCTCGTCCTCCTGCCGCGTGGTCAGTGACAGGACGCCCGAGGCGACGGTCATGTTGTTGCCGTCGCCGAGGAAGCAGTCCCCGTAGCTGAAGTCGGACTCCTCCGTCGTGACCGGGCTCCACTTGGTGGTGTCCAGGGCCGTGCCACGGAAGTCGTCGACGAAGGTGCAGGTCCACGGTGTGCCGTCGGCCTTGAGCAGCTCGGGACCGCACGACGGGCCCGGCGGCGGCTCCTCCGGGTCGGGGTCGGGGACGTCCTGCGCGGCGTCGTACTGCGCCTGGGCGTCGGCCTCGGCCTGCGCCAGCGCGATGGGCCGCGCCTCGGCCGCGGCGATGGCCTGCGCCTCGTCCCGCGCGAGGGCGTGGGCGTTGATGACGGCCCAGTAGTAGGCCTCCCAGTGGGTGGACTTCGTGGCGGTGCCGGTGGCCGTGGCCGTGGCCGTCGCCGTGGCGGATCCGGTCCCGACGAAGTCGCCGATCGTGACCGACTCGTTCACGGTCACGGTCTCGGTCTGGGTCCACTCGTGCGAGTAGCTGTACCCCTGGAGCGACGCGTCGTACTTGGCCTGCGCGTCGGCCAGCGCCGCTGCCCGGGCGATCGGTCGCGCCTGCGCATCGGCCGATGCCTTCGCCTCGGCCTGCGCGGCGTAGAACGCGTCGTACGAGGCCCAGTAGTACGCCTCCCAGTGCGTGGGCTTGCGGACCGTGCGGGTCGCCGTGGCCGTCGCGGTCGCCGTGGCCGTGCCGTACCCCACGTGACCGTTCAGCGTCACGAACTCCTCGACCTTCACGGTCTCGGTCCGTGTTGCCGTGGCGGTGTACTCCACCCCGGCCGCCGCCGCATCCGCCTTCGCCTGCGCGTCGGCCTGCGCCGCCGCGAGCGCGATGGGCCGCGCCTGCGCATCGGCCGATGCCTTCGCCTCGGCCTGCGCCGCGTAGAAGGCGTCGTACGAGGCCCAGTAGTACGCCTCCCACTGGGTGGGCTTGCGCACCGTGCGGGTCGCCGTGGCCGTCGCGGTCGCGGTCGCCTTGCCGTACCCCACGTGCACCCCCAGCGTCACCCACTCCTCAGCCGTCACCGTCTCGCTCCGCGTGGCCGTCGCGGTGTACTCCACCCCGGCCGCCGCCGCATCCGCCTTCGCCTGCGCGTCGGCCTGCGCCGCCGCGAGCGCGATCGGCCGGGCCTGCGCATCGGCCAACGCCTTCGCCTCGGCCTCTGCGGCGTAGTAGGCATCGGAGGAGGCCCAGTAGAAGGCCTCCCACTGGGTGGGCTTGCGCACCGTGCGCGTCGCCGTCGCGGTCGCGGTCGCCGTCGCCTTGCCGTACCCCACGTGCACGCCCAGCGTCACCCACTCCTCGACCGTGACGGTCGAGGTGACCGTCCGGGTGTCGGTCCACTCGTACTCGGCCGGCGGGGTCGTGGCGGCCGACGCAGGGCCGCCCATCAGGCCGGCGGCCACGACGACCGACAGGAACAGGCTGGTGACGACCCGGAGCGCCGGTGGTACGCGGCGGGGCGTGGTGGTGACGGACATGCGAGTCTCCCTCTCGTTCAAGGACAGACCACCCGCGCGACCTCGGTCGAGATCGGCCCCGACCGCCCTCCCAAGCGGACCAGGACCCGGACTCTCCTCTTCCAGCAAGGTAGCAGTGACGCAGGGCACATGACCAGGACTTTGGTCCCGATACCCCGCGGCCACGTAGCATCGACGGACCACGCACCGACACGGCCTCCGGGGAGACCACATGATCACCGTCACCGACCACGCCGAGGCGAGCCGCTTCGAGGCGCACGACGGCGAGACCCTCGCCGGCTTCGCCGACTACCTGCGCACGGGCGAGCTGATGGCCTTCACCCACACCGAGGTCAGGTCGGCCTACGAGGGCCAGGGCGTGGGCTCACTCCTCGCGCGGGCCGGCGTCGAGGCTGCCGAGGCCGAGGGCGTGAAGGTCCTGGCCATCTGCCCGTTCATCTCCGGCTGGCTGGCCCGGCACCCCGACCTGGCCCACCTGGAGTACCGGGCCCACAGCACCGTCGTCGACTGACCCGGGCTGCCGCTGCCCGACCGGGCCGTGGTCAGCCGCGGTTGACGTCGACCGCCCGGCGCACCAGGGCGACGAAGGCATCACGGTCCAGCGGGTCGGACTCGCCCAGGTCGACCGCACGGCGGGTCCCGCCGTTCGGACTCGGCGTGAACAGCCCGGTCGGATCAGCGACCGCCGCACCACGCGCGAAGGTCACCTTGACCTTGTCCCGATAGGTCTCGACGGTGCACAGCAGGCCCGAGCACGAGAACGTCGGCACCCCGTCGGGGTTCGAGGCCTTGCGCCACTTGATCTCCTCGACCGCGTCCGGGGCCGCCTCGAGGATCAGGCCACGGAGGGTGTCGACCAGACCGGCACGCCAGTCGTTCGTCATGCGCGGGACTCTACCCCCGGAGGCGACGAGGGTGACTACGATCGCGGGATGCACCGGATCTTCGCCACCGGCGTCAGCTCGGTCTACGTCCACTACGTCACGAAGGTGGAGCGCAAGGGACGCACGCAGGCCGAGCTCGACGAGGTGATCTGCTGGTTCACCGGTCTCGACGAGCCGGCGCTGCGCGCCCACCTGGAGGCCGGAACGACCTTCGAGGACTTCTTCGCCGAGGTTCCCCTCACACCGCACACCGCGCTGATCACCGGCGTCGTCTGCGGGGTGCGGGTCGAGGAGGTCGAGGACCCGCTGATGCAGAAGATCCGCTGGCTGGACAAGCTCGTCGACGAGCTCGCCAAGGGCAAGGCCATGGAGAAGGTCATCCGCGCCTAGGGTCGACCAGCGCCTGCACCGTCGGACCGACGAGCTCGACCACGGACTCGATCGGCGCGTCGGTCACACCCGGGAGCCGGGCCACGTACCGCACGGTCGCGAGGCCGATCATGGTGCTCGCGACCAACGTGGCCCGCAGCTCCACCTCGGGCCCCTCCAGCACCTCGGACAGCGCCCCGACCACGATGTCGCGGGCGGCGGCCATCGCCGGCGACTCGGCGTCGGGTCCGGTGCCGAGATTCGTGCGGAACAGTGCGCTGAACGTGTCCCGGTGCGGGTCCCACGTCTGCAGGAAGGTGCGCACCAGTCGGTCGCCGAGGCCGTCGGCCCCGCCGGCCACCACCGACGCGATGCGCTCCACGGGGTCGACCGGCAGCTCGAGGGTCGCGACCAGCAGGCCGGCCTTGCCACCGAAGTAGTGACCGATGAGGGAGACGTTGACCCCCGCCTCGGTCGCGACGGAGCGCAGCGACGTGGCCGCGAAACCGCGAGCGGCGAACTGGGACCGTGCGGCGGCGAGGATGGCCTCGCGGCCGTCGCCGCCGCCACCGGTCGGTCGGCCCCGCCGCCTCGGGGTCACGGCGTCCTGCGCCGCAGGGTCAGCGACGCGCCCGCCACGGCCACGACGCAGCACCCCACGAGGACGGCGAGATCGGAGGCGAGTCCGGCGGTGAAGGTGCTCGACCGGGTCACCTCGGTGATGGCGTCGGTCGCGTAGCTCAGCGGGAGGACGTCGGAGATGCGGTGCAGCACGTCAGGCATCGTCGCACGCGGGACCAGCAGTCCTCCGAGAAGGATCTGCGGCAGCACGACCACGGGCATGAACTGCACGGCCTGGAACTCCGTGGTGGCGAAGGCCGACACCAGCAGCCCGGTCGCGGTCCCGAGCACAGCTGACACCACGGCGAACAGACCCAGCGTCCACGGCTGGTCGATGTCCAGGCCGAGGAACCAGATCGCCACGGCCGAGCAGACGGCCGCCTGCACCAGCGCGGCCGCGCCGAGGGCCAGGGCGTAGCCGGAGATCAGCTCCCCGCGGCGCAGCGGGGTGGTCAGCAGCCGTTCGAGGGTGCCGGAGGTGCGCTCGCGGACCATCGTCACCGAGGTGATGAGGAACATGATCACGAAGGGGAAGAGCCCGAGCATCTGCGGCCCGACCCGGTCGAACACGGTCGGCTGCGCGTCGAAGATGTAGCGGAACAGCACCAGCAGGAGTGACGGGACGACGACGATCATCGCCACGCTGCGTCGGTCGTGGCCGAGCTGCTGCAGCACCCGCCGGGCGGTCGCGACGGTGCGCCTCATGCCGCGCTCCGCTCGGCCAGCAGGAGGAAGGCCTCCTCGAGGTCGTCGGTGCCCGCCGCCGAGCGCAGCTCGTCGGGGGTGGCGCGGCTCAGCAGCCGACCCTCGCGCAGCAGCAGCACCAGGTCGCAGCGGGCCGCCTCGTCCATCACGTGGCTGGACACCAGCAGGGTCGTGCCACCGTCCGCGAGTCGGCGGAACAGGTTCCACAGGTCGCGTCGCAGGACGGGGTCGAGGCCGACCGTGGGCTCGTCGAGCAGCAGCAGCTCGCAGTCGGTGAGCAACGCCGCGGCGAGGGACACCCGGGTGCGCTGGCCGCCGCTGAGGCTTCCGGTGAGCGTGTCGGCCTGGCTGTCGAGGCCCACCTGCCGCATCGCCGCCTCCGCGGCGTCGCGGCCGACACCGGACAGGTCGGCGAAGTAGGCCAGGTTCTGCCGGACGGTCAGGTCCGGGTACACCGAGCTGGCCTGGGTGACGTAACCGACCCGGGCGCGGTTGGCCGGGGCGCCGGCCGGCTCGCCGAGCACGGTGACCGTGCCCGACCTCACGACCTGGATGCCGGCGATGGCCCGGATGAGGGTCGTCTTGCCGCAGCCGCTGGGGCCGAGCAGTCCGGTGATGCTGCCGCGCGGGACCGTCAGACTGAGCCCGGGCAGCACGTGAGCCGTCCCCCGGACGACGTGGAGGTCCTCGACCTCGATCGCGTTATTGATCATGTGTTTAATATGATCGTCCGGGCGCTCCTTGTCAACGGGGTGCGACCGGCTCAGGGGACGATGCCGCGCGGACCTCGCAGCCGTCGGCGTGCCGCGCCCACGACCACCAGCAGCCCGACCGCCGCCGCCACGGCGATCGTGGTGATCGTGGCGGAGCGGTCCGACCCACCGGCGACGGTGATCGCGACCATCGCCCACACCCCGGCAGCGGCGTAGGCCGGGTTGGCTCCTGCCGCCAGCAGCACGGCGACCAGGGTGGCCACGGCGACGACGAGCACGCCGATCTGCCAGCCGGAGTCGGTCGCGTCCAGCAGGTCGATGCTGACCGCGGCGGTCGACAGGTTGAGGAAGACCGCCACCGAGACCCAGCCGGCGTACAGACCGATGGTCACGCGGGTCAGGACCTCGGCCCATGCCGGGGACACGATGGCGCGAGCGGCGACCACCACCCCGTCGACCGCTGCGACGGTCATCACCAGCAGGGCTGCTGCGGTGGCCACGCTGCTGTCGAGACCCGCCAGCCCGACCCACGCCGCAGCCCCGAGGTAGAGGACGAGCTGGTCGATCTGCAGTCGGCGCGGGACGAGGCCGGGACCGCGGACGAGGACCACGACGGCGTGGACGACCGCGAGGGCGTAGATGACGCCCCAGATCGAGAACGCCCAGCTCGCCGGCGTGATCAGCAGGTCGGGACCGCCGCTGCCCGGCGCACTGCCCGGCCCGGCGATCGTGACGAGCGGCGCCACCACCTGCAGGACGGCGGCCGCCAGCACGGCCCAGCCGAGGGATCGGTGGTCAGCGGTCGTGAGGGTGTCGTGGTCGTGGGTGGAGTTCATCCCGGGCTCGTACCCGGACGGGCGGCCGTCGAACCGGGCCCGTCCCCGTCACCCGGACGGCACGGTCAGCCCCAGGGCGAGGTGGCCTGCAGCACGGCTTCCTCGAGCGCCTCGGTGCGCAGGTGCGTGATGCCCTGGTAGTCGGGGTCGGCGACCATCTGCGAGAACGCCGCGCGCGACGGGTACCGCACGAGCAGCACGGCGTCCCACCCGCTGCCGTCGGCCGGCACCAAGGAGGTGCCGCACTCCCCCGCGTAGACCACGGAGCCACCGACCTTCGCGAGGAACGGCTGGATCTCCCGCGAGTACGAGGCGTAGGACGCCCGCCCCTCGGGCCGGAACCGGAGCAGGTTGAGCATCACGACCTCGCCTCCCGGATCCTCGGTCAGGTAGCGCTTCAGGTCGTGTCCGGTCGGGTCGACTGCCACGTCGTCCTGCCTTTCGTCGGAGGTTCGTCGGAGGTTCGTCGGTCCAGCGTGCACCCTGGCGAGCGCGGAGCCTCACACGCCCGGTTCGGCACCTGCGGCCAGCTGCCAGACACCGCGTTCACGGATCGGGTCGAGGAGACCGTCGTCGACCATGTTCTTGCGCTCGAACCGGGCCGCCCGATGCCACCGGACCTCGCCCTGCACGAGGTCGTGGTCCCCCGGCCGGAAGCCGGCGCTCATCCGCCGCTCGACCTCGGCCAGGATCTCGTCGGCGCTGCCCGCCCCGGCCAGGTCCTGCAACACCTCGATGATGACGGGGCGGAAGGCGGCCGGCGGGGTCCAGTTGGCGGCCGCCACCCGCCGGCTCTCGACACGCGGCTGGGCGCGGCTCTTCCGGGGCGCCGCCGACGTGGCCCTGGCCGCTGCGGGCTTGGCCGGCACCACCGGCTCCGGGCGACCGTGGACACATTGCTCGAGGGGAAGATCGCACAGGTCGCAGTAGAGGCTCACGACCCCAGTGTGGCGGACCGGGTTCAGCGACCTCGCCGTCAGGCGCCGAGGCTCCGGACCAGCCGGTCACGACGGCGCCGGGCACTGAGCCCGCGGCCGAGCTCACCGGTGACGAAGCGGGTGGCGGCGACGGCGGCGTTGAGGCTGGGTTTGACCTCCTGGCCGGCCCCCATCCGGCCGATCTGGGACTCGTACCACTCCGACTCACCGGCGAAGCCGATCGCGGTGGGCAGGGTGTAGCGGGGCAGGGTCGTGCCCGCGGCACCCGCGAGCAGCTTCGCCGTGAGGTCGGGGTCGATCGCCAGCGGGCGACCGAGGCCGATCAGGTCGACCCCACCGTCGTCGAGCAGCGCCTCCATGACCGACCGGGTGCGGATGCCGCCGGTCAGCATGATGGGGACCCCGGCGGCGGCGCTGCGCGCACGCCGCGCGAAGGCTGCGAAGTAGGCCTCCTTGGCGTTGGACCCGGACCCCAGCTCCTCCACCTCACCGAACAACGCCGGGCTCTCGTAGGTGCCGCCGGAGATCTCGATCAGGTCGACCCCCTCGGCGACCAGCATCCGGATGACCTCCTCGGCGTCGTCCTCGGTGAACCCGCCGTGACGGAAGTCCGAGGAGTTCAGCTTGACGCCCACGGTGAACCCGGACCCGGTGCTGGCCCGGGCGGCTCGCACCGCCTCGACCAGCGCCCGGGCGCGGCCGGCCACGTCGCCGCCCCACGCGTCGGTGCGCTGGTTGACGTGCGGCGACAGGAACTGCGCCAGCAGGTAGCCGTGGGCCGCGTGCACCTGCACCCCGTCGAGGCCTGCCTGCTCGCAGAGGGCCGCCGCCGTGCCGAAGCCCGCGACGATCCGCTCGATCTCGACGGCCTCGAGGGCGCGCGGGCGCGCGAACATGCCCATCATCGGCACCGCGGCGCTGGCGCTCGGGGCCACCGGGGTGGAGGCGAGGAACCGGTTGGTCTGGCGGCCCGGATGGTTCAGCTGCGCGATGACGGCGCAGCTGCTGGCCGCGTCACGCACCCGACGCAGCCGCTCGACGTCCAGGTGCGCGTCGGCCACGATGTTGCGGCTGCGCTCCAGGAAGCGTCGGTCGACCATCAGGTTGCCGGTGACGAGCAGGCCGCCGGCCGCGCCCTGGGCCCACCGCCGGTAGAGCGTCTCGTGCCGGGTCGTGGGCTGGTTGTCGGCGTCGGACAGGTTCTCGGTCATCGCCGCCTTCACGATGCGGTGCGGCAGTTCCAGTCCGCTGGGCAGGGTCAGCGGGGTGTCGAGCTGGGTCACGGGGGCTCCTCAGGGGTCCGCACGATGCTCTCACGGTGCGTCGCCGGGCACCGGTCGTTCGCCAGCCCGCCCCGGTGTTCGCGTGAGCGAAGCTGATCCGTTCGCCAGCCCGAGCTTGCGAGGGCGTGAGCGCAGCGAGGCGAACCCACGCAAGTGAGTCGCCTCGGGCTCCGCCCTCACGGTCGCTGCGCTCCCTGGCGACCGCGAGGGGTGGTTTCGAGGCTGCTCGTTCCTCGCAGCACCTCAACCACCGAGGATGCGACCATGCGTTCGGCAGCCCGAGCTTGCGAGGGCGTGAGCGCAGCGAGGCGAACCCCACCCGAGTGAATCGCCTCGGGCTCCGCCCTCACGGTCGCTCCGCTCCCTGGCGACCACGAGGGGTGGTTTCGAGGCTGCTCGTCCCTCGCAGCACCTCAACCACCGACCACGCGCGACCATGCGTTCGCCAGCCCGAGGAACGAGGGCGTGAGCGCAGCGAGGCGAACCCCACGCGAGCGTCGCCTCGGGCTCCGCCCTCACGGTCACTCCGCTCCCTGGCGACCACAGGATCACGACTCGGCGGTCCGGAGGCGGACCTCGCGCTCCATCCGCTTCTCGTGCCGTTCGCGGCCCTTGATCGCCTCTCGCTCACGACTCCTCGGCGGCGCCTTGGTGACCAGGTCGTCGAGCAGGCGACGCGTCGCCAGGGCGATCTCGTCGACGGCACGGTCGAACGCCGGCGTGTTGGCCTGCGACGGTCGGGTCGACCCACTGACCTTCCGGACGAACTGCACGGCCGCCTCACGGACCTCGTCATCGGTCGTCGGCGGATCGAAGTTGTGGAGCACGCGAATGTTCCGGCACATCCCGCGACGGTAGTCCCCACCGGTACAGCTCGATCAGTCCTCCGGCAGATCGGCCGCCACCCGTGCGCCCTGCCAGACGGCGACGGACTGCAGGTCCTCGGTCGAGTAGGTGAGGTGAGGTCCCATCGTGGCGCCCGGCCGGAACGCGCACACCACGTCGCCCTGACGGCACAAGGTGATGGTGCGCGCTGCCGCCCACGGGGGAATCGGGGCGTCGATCCCCGGGTAGAACCCGGTCCACGACCCGGAGGCGTCCCGCACCCCGTCGACCGCCGGAACACCGGCGGACTGCCAGAGCGTCTCGGTCGACCCGGCGACACGGGCAGGGTTCGCGAGCAGCACCACGCCGGCGATGCGGTCCCGCTCGTGCTGCTCGACGAGCGTCGGCAGCGCCATGTGGAGGACCAGCGCGCCCTGGGACGCACCGATCAGGACGAACCGCGACGACGGGCACCGGACGGCCTCGGCCTCGACCAGCTGCCGCACCTTGTCGACGCCGTCGAAGACGCTGTCGACGAACATCCCGTAGTCCACGTCCGGGTCGTAGGTCGGTACTCGCAGGGCGAGGTACTGCACGGCCACCAGCTTGACGGTGGCGGAGGGCCGCTGCTGCCTGATCCGTTCGACGACGGTGGTGGCGATGGTGTGGTTGGGGACGCCGAACCCGATCTCGTCGGACCAGAACAGCGCCGGGGTGGACGGGTCAGGCCCTTGGGGGAACTCCCCCGATCCGCGGACGCCCACCAGGACGACGTCGCGGCAGTCCGCCACCAACGGCGGCGGTTGCGGTGCGGCCACCGGCGGGCGCGGGGGTGCGCTGTAGCCGGCCCACGGCAGGAGCGCGACGTTCTCGCCATGGACGGCGATCCCGGTGCCGAACGGGGACGGGCCGCTGGGGGACCCCCAGTCCACGGACCTGGCGTCGAAGGCGTGGTCGGCTCGGACGCCGACGGCGCAGTCGCGCACCGAGCCGGTGAAGGTGCCGTCGACCGGCCCGCTCGCGACCACGCACTCCGTCGATCGGGTGATCGCGGTGCTCGACAGAGCGACCTCTGCCGCCGTGTGGGTGGTCCCTGTCGCCGTGACCGCGGTGTCGGCGTACGAGACGCGCGCGTGCTCCATCACCAGACTCCCGGTGGGACCGACGTCCACCCCGGCGAAGTCACCGGCTTCCGGCGAGCTCTCCGCCCCGTCCCCATTGGTGTCGCCCTCCGCCGTGTCGTCCCGGTCCGACGTCAGGACGACCGGTTCGGCCGCGGTCCCGTCGACCCGCACGGCGCCGTCGACCCGCAGGCCGCGGCCCGGCGCGAACTTCACCACCGTCCCGGGGAGCAGGGTCAGGGTCACGCCGTCAGCCACCGTGACGTCACCGACGACGCGATGGACCGCCGCCCGACCCGGACCCCAGACGGTGTCGGTCGAGACCGTGCCGGAGACGTCCCGCACCGCTTCGACCACGGGTGGTGTGGGTGGAGGGTCGTCGACCCCCGCCAACCGGTACAGGAACGCCGCCATCTGCTCCCGCAACACCGGAGCCGACGGATCGAACCGCACCGCACCGTCCCCGCCCACATACCCCCGCGAGATCTCCTCCTCCGCCAACCACGCCATCTCGTCGTAGAACACGTGCGACGTCGACACATCCACGAACGGCGACCGCACCGGCCCCACGAACGCCGGCTCACCCGCCAACCGG